>JBKKDD010000077.1:0-21860 GCA_046708705.1 Miltoncostaeaceae bacterium
GCTCACAGGAATCGTGGGCCAAGAAACGACCCTTACGTACATTCGAAGTTAAGTCACAAAGTCAGCGGCTATGGCGGTATGTCCTCGGCGCAAGGTTGTGATGCTGAGCCACGTCGAGAGGGTGGGGGACTGCTCGCGTTTCGCGTAACTGCTGAACCGCGGACCCTGGTTCGCTATGATCCTACGACTCCGCGGATGTAGCTCAGTTGGCTAGAGCGTCTGCTTGCCATGCAGAAGGTCGAGGGTTCGAGTCCCTTCATCCGCTTTCCCGGCCTGCGTTGGCCGGGCGCCTCTCCCTCGGCGACGTGGCGAAGTTGGCTAACGCGGCGGTCTGCAAAACCGTTATTCACCGGTTCGAGTCCGGTCGTCGCCTTTTTCTGTGAATCCGCCGTTTTCAGTCGGTTTGCAGGAGTTCTTCCGGAAGCCCTGGCCGTGGCAAACGACCCGCCCACACCCGTAGTTCGTGCAACGAAGGGCAAAGTACGGTCAGGGGGCAAACCCCCTCCGACGACCGTCCTGCCTGACGCGTGCCGTCGCGGCGGTTGCGAAAACGGATCCGGTTCGACGTCGCCGACACGACGCGTTCGCGCGCGCGACTTCGCCGCATGGTTGATCCTCGCCCGCGCAGGGTAACCCGAAGCACGCCCCCCGGCCGTAACGTCACAGAAAAACCCCTCCCGGAAGGCATGCCCATGGCGAAGAAGACGATCGGCAGCGGCATTGGCCGAGGCGGCGAAACGCATCAGCGAAGTCCGGAGAACGGAGTTCGTGACGGCGGCGAGCACCTGACGACAAATCAGGGCATTCGCGTGTCGGACAACCAGAACTCGCTCAAGGCAGGTGAGCGCGGCCCGACGTTGCTCGAGGACTTCGTCCTTCGCGAGAAGATCTTCCACTTCGACCACGAGCGCATTCCGGAGCGGATCGTCCATGCGCGGGGATCAGGGGCCCACGGGTTCTTCGAGTTGACCGAATCGTTGGCCGACATCACGAAGGCCGACCTGTTCCAGCGTCCGGGCGAGCGCGTCCCGGTCTTCACCCGCTTCTCGACCGTCGCGGGCGGCGCCGGCTCTGTGGACACCCCGCGCGACGTGCGCGGGTTCGCCGTCAAGTTCTACACGCACGAGGGCAACTGGGACCTCGTCGGAAACAACATCCCGGTGTTCTTCATCCAAGACGCGATCAAGTTTCCCGACCTGGTCCACGCGGTCAAGATGGAAGCCGACCGTGCGTATCCGCAGGCAGGAAGCGCACACGACACCTTCTGGGACTGGGCATCGCTGATGCCCGAGACCACGCACATGCTGCACTGGGCGATGTCGGACCGGACGATCCCGCGTTCCCTGCGGATGATGGAGGGGTTCGGAATCCACACGTTCCGCCTCGTCAACGAGGCCGGCGAGTCCACGTTCGTCAAGTTCCACTGGAAGCCCAGGCTGGGCCTGCAGTCAACGCTGTGGGACGAAGCGCTGAAGCTCCAAGCGGCTGACAACGACTACCATCGCCGCGACCTCTACGAGGCGATCGATGCCGGTGCGTTCCCAGAATGGGATTTCGGCATCCAGACCTTCGACCAGCAGTTCGCCGACAGCCTCCACTACGACGTGCTCGACGCTACCAAGATCATCCCGGAAGAAGTGCTTCCGGTGCGAATCGTCGGTCGAATGGTCCTCGACCGCAACGTCGACAACTTCTTCGCGGAGACCGAGCAGGTCGCGTACTGCCCGGCGAACATCGTTCCAGGCATCGACTTCTCGAACGACCCCCTGCTGCAGGGACGGCTGTTCAGCTATCTCGACACACAGAAGAGCCGGCTCGGCACCGCCAACTTCCATCAGATCCCGGTCAACGCGGCCAAGTGCCCCGTGGCGAACTTCCAGCGCGACGGCCAGATGCAGATGAACGTGCCGACGGGCCGCGCGAACTACGAGCCCAACAGTCTCGCCGAGGCGGGTGAGGAGACCGGGCCACGCGAATGCCCGGTCCACGGCTTCAGCACCTTCGAGGATCAGGAAAGCGGCGACAAGCTGCGCGTCCGGGCCGAGCTCTTCGCCGATCATTACAGCCAGGCGCGTCTGTTCTTCCGGTCACTCGACCCTGCCGAGCAGGCGCACCTTGCCTCGTCGTTCGTGTTCGAGCTCTCGAAGGTCGGCCTCGCGCACGTCCCGCCGCGCATGGTCGGCAATCTCCGCAACGTCGACGAGGACCTGGCCAGGCGCGTGGCGGACGGCCTCGGAATCGAGCTTCCGCCGAAGAGCCGGGCGGCGCGCGAGCCGATCGACATGCCTCCCTCGCCAGCGCTCAGGATCATCGGCAACATGAAGGCCACGCTCGAAGGCCGTGCCGTCGGCATCCTGATCGCCGACGGGTCGGACGGCGTGACCATCGCCAAGGTCAAGTCGGCGGTCGAAGCGGCCAGGGGCAAAGCGGTGATCATCGCCCCGAAGGTCGGCGGCGCGAGGTTGGCCGGTGGCACGGTGATGAAGGCGGACGGTCAGCTGGCCGGAACTCCGTCCCAGACGGTGGATGCGATCGCCGTGATCGTGTCGAAGGCCGGCTGCGCCGCGTTGATGAAGGAAGGCGCGGCCGTGCAGTTCGTCATGGACGCGTTCGGTCACTTGAAGGCAATCGGCGCGACGGCCGCCGCCAAACCGCTGCTCGACAAGGCTGGCGTGGAGCGCGACCGCGGCGTCACAGACCTGGGCGCCAAATTTATCGCCGCGGCCACGAAGCGTTTCTATGACCGCGAGCCCGGAGTGCGAACGCTCGCCTGAGTCACGTGTTCGCACCATTGCTCGATCCGATCGTCACGTCGGAGTGCCGATTCGTCCGCACCGTCGTGACGATCGGTCCGACTCGGCGCGCTTCACGACCGATCCGATCAGAGCTCGCGCCCTCGCCCCACAGGGTCAGCCAGACGTGTGTCGGGCGTCATCACGTGGCTCGATTCGATCTCCGACGCGCAGCGTTCCGCCCGTCGTGATGTCCGCGCGTATGCCGCCGCGGTGGACGAGGGCGCGCAGGATTCCCGGTCGGGTGATCCGCTGGAGGTGTGCGCACGGCTCGGCGCGGCGTTCGCCGACGCATTCGATCTCGCCGATGCAAAATCGTGTGCCGACGAGCCCGTCCAGGTCGATGCCGCGGGTGACGAGGTTGCGCCGCGCCTCGGTCGCGGTGACACCGGCGGCCTCGAGGTCGTCCGCGTCGATCAGCGTCAGGTGTTGGCCGGTCCGTCCCTCCTGACTGAATCGCCCGACGCCCAGCGCGTAGCGGTCGCCCTCGAGGCCGTGCCCTGCGATCGCTCGACACTCCGAGCGCTCGGTCGTCGGCCCGGCTGCGGACGGAGCGACGACGATGGTGACGAGGCTCCCATGGCGTCGCTCGATCCGTTGCTCGAGGTCCAGATCGTGCGCGGCGATGACGATCCCCCCGGTGATCCGCTCGCCGTCGGCCAGCGTGCCGTCGAGTGGCGCCGACGGGTCGCCGTACATCACGACGGCGCGACCCGCACTTGTCAGCGCGATCCAGGTCCCGGGCCAGGTGAACTCGTGCGGGTCCGCGATCGGCACGAGCCCGAGCCCCCGCCGCGCGACCCACTCGGCGATCCGATCCGCGCTCGCGAGGTCGGGGAGCGTCTCGTTCAGGACCTGCCCGATCGCGGCCGCAAGGGCATCGGCCGGGACGGCATGCGCCGGCGCGGATGGGCTCATCGGCGGTATCCGGCGTGCTGGCGGCCCGCACGCATAGTGCGCGGAGGCGTCACCGGGCAGCGGACGCTTTGGTCTCGGGGAAGGGGCCACCTCGGAGCGGGTCGCCGGTCTGCACGCGGGTCTCGTTGTCGCGTACGCGTGGTTCGTAGTGGGCGAAGAAGACCTTCCCGACGAGCTCCCGCCGGCTGTGGACCCCCGTCTTCTCGAACACGCGCTTCAGATGCTGCTGGACGGTGTGCGGCGAGACGCTGAGGCTCCGGGCGATCTGGGTCGTCGACTTGCCCTGCAGCACCAGGCGGGTGACGTCCTGCTCGCGATCGGTCAACTGGTAGGCCGTCATCAGCAACGGCGAGATGCGCGCCGGGTGGGCGGGCTCGATGATCACCGCGACACGCCGCTTGCCGTCGGCGACCAGCGACGCCCCGTGGAGCACCATCCAGCGACCGTCACGTGAGAGCACGCGTGCGAACGCGACCTCACCCGGCGCTTCCCTGCCCTCCGCGGTTCGAAGCGCACGAGCGGCCACCGCGACCACGGCCGGCGGCAACCTCCCGTGCCGCTCCCAATCGCCGTCGGGCAGCTCGGCGAGCCATCGCTCGACCCCGGGGGTGAGGGACTCGACATTCCAGTCCTCCGTGAGGACCACGAGGCCGGGGGCATCGTGCCCCTCGGGATGGGTCGCCTCGCCGACCAGCAACGCGCGCTGGGCGCCGTCGGCCAGGTGTGGCGCGACGCCGCAGAGGAAGTCGATGTCGTCGGTGTCGAACTGTGGCTCGCCGGGCTCCCGGTACAGACCCAGCACACCCCAGGCGACGCCTGCCTGGGTGCGGAGCGCCACCAGCAGCTCCTGATCGGCCCCGTACGGATGCATGTACTCCCGCCACGCGCGGCTGCGACTCGGGTCCCCGCCGGTCGCCTCGTGCAACGTCGACGCCCCGCGCCTGGAGCGAACCACGTCGGCCATCTTGTGGAAGTCGTCCTCGTAGTACTCGTGCGCGAGCCATTCCGGCGGGATCTCCGGCAACCCGGTCTGGTAGTGGCTCGTGGCCAGCAAGGATGCCGGGTCGAGCGTGAACCAGCACGGCGACGTGTAATGGGGAACAGCGGTGGCAATCACGTCCCCCGCCTCACGCCAGAACGTCACGAGGTCCAGGCCTTCCACCGCGAGCCGTACGATTCGCTCCGTCGCGCGTTCCTTGGCGTAGACGCTCACGGCCCAATGGTATGCCCGTCGGGCGCGTGTATGGATACCACCTTTCTGGAAGGGACACGCGCCTCGTGGGCCGTTACCGTCGTTTCGCATGAGCCGGGGACCCACCCGGACGAGCGAACATTTGAGTAGGCGACCACGAAGGAGCAGCGATGACCAGCAGTTCGACTCAGATGCCCGTGCCCACGCCCCTGGCGGTTGCGGCCGCCGAAGGGGACGCGCGGTGGTGGTTCGGCGGCCTCGCCGTCATCAAGGCGACCGCCGCCGACACCGGCGGCATGATGACGATCATCGAGATGACCGAGGCGCCGGGCGCCGAGGCCCCGCTCCACGTCCACCATCGTGAGGACGAGGCCTTCTGGATCCTCGAGGGAGATGTGATCTTCGAAGTGGGGGAGACGGTGATCCACGCGCACGCGGGCGACCTCGCGTTCGGTCCGCGCGGCATCCCGCATCGCTACGTCGTGGGAGAGGCGGGGTGCCGGATGCTCTTCATCCTCACGCCCGGCGGCTTCGAGGAGCTGGTCATCGCCATGAGCGAGCCGGCAGGCCACCGCACCCTCCCACCTCCGTCCGACGACATGCCCGATATCGAACGGATGATGGCGGCCGCCAGAGCCCACGGCTGCGAGGTGCTCGGCTGAGCCTGCTCAGGCCGGGGGGCGAAACGGCGTTCGCCGCGCATTCCACGCGGCGATCGATCGGTCAGCGCACGATCTGCGATCCGCCGACGATGGCGCGCTCGCCGTCCGCGAACTCCACCAGGGCCTTGTGGCCGCCGTCGTAGTCCGGTGCCCAGAGCAAAAGCGTCGCGGGGACGTCCTTGACGTGGACGGGCTCTGCACCCTCAACGTCGATCCCGCGCCACAGGCGGATGAACGGGTTGTGCTCCCACTCGTCTCCGATGGTCGTCGGCTCGCGGTGACCGGGCAGGACGCGAACGTCGTGCGGCAGCGCCATCAGACGGTCCATCACCGAGCGCTTCAGCGCGTCGTAATCACCGCCGGGCGACCGCGTGCCGCCCACAGTTCCCTTGAACAGGACGTCCGAAGTGAAGCAGTCCTTGCCGACCATGAACGCGAGGTGCCCGGCGCAGTGCCCCGGCGTCTCCAACGCATGGATCTCCAGCGAGCCGGATCGGATGACCGCCCCGTCGCCGACCGTCTCGTCCACCACGCCGTCACCGAGCACTGCGGCGGTGTCCGCGTGCGCGACGATTGGCACATCGAACCGCTCGCGGTATCGCTCCAACTCGGCCACGTGGTCCATGTGATGGTGGGTCAGCAAGATGTGCGTGACCGTGATCTCCTCGCTGTGGACCCATTCGAGCAGCGGATCGAGGACGGCGTTCGCGTCGATCAACACGCCGTGCCGGTCGCCGCTGTCGGCCAGCAGGTAGGCGTTGGTCAGCCAGTCGGGGTGCTCTGTGCGCTGAAGGATCATGAGAACTGGATCACGCTCCGTATTCCGTCTTGGGCTTCCATCAGATCGAAGCCGTGGTTGACCTGGTCCAGGGTGAGGTGGTGCGAGATGAGCGACATCACGTCGATGTCGCCGGCGAGCCAGCGGTCGACGAGGCCCGGCAGGTGGGTGCGGCCCTTGACGCCGCCGAACGAGGTGCCGGTGACCCGGCGGCCGGTGATCAGGAAACGCGGGATGACCTCGAGCAGCTCGCCGCGTCCGGCGACGCCGCACATCGTGGCAAGGCCCCACGCTTCCCGGGCGGCCTCGACTGCCTGGCGCATCACTGCCACGTTCCCCGTGGCCTCGAACGTGTAATCGGCGCCGTACCCACCGGTCTCGGAGCGGATCCACTCGACCGTGTCGTCACCGGCAACCCGCAGGTCGGTCGCGCCGTGGTGGCGGGCCTGCTCCAGGCGCTCCGGCGAGAGGTCGATCGCGATGATGCGGGCGGCGCCCGCCAGGCGCGCGCCGATAACAGCGCCAAGCCCGACCAGGCCGCAGCCGAACACGGCGCACGTGGCGCCCGGCTCCACCTGCGCGGTGAAGAGCGCGGCGCCAATGCCCGTCGACAACCCACAGGCGAAAGGAGCACAACCGTCAAGTGGAGCCTCAGGGTTGACCGCGGCGAGCGCGATCTGGGGGATGACCGCGTACTCGGCGAACGTCGAGCAGCCCATGAAATGACGAAGGGGCACCCCGTCGCGCGAGAGCCGGGTCGTGCCGTCCGGAAGGTACCCGGCGTTCTGCTGGTCGCGGATCACGATGCACCGGTTCGTCCGGCCACTGCGGCAGTGGACGCACCCGGTCGGATCAACGCCCGAGGCCGTGTACGCATCGGTGTGGCAGACCCCGCAGGCGACCAGGCGGACCAACGCCTCGCCGGGACCGGGTTCGGCAAGGTCGACCTGTTGAACGGCGAGAGGCTGACCGAACTCCTCGAGGACGGCGGCGCGAACCTTCATGTGTGGGTGATCCTGATCGACATCCGGCGAGGCAGTGTAGCGAGGCAGCGATTGTCGGTCCGATCGCGTTCGGTGATGAATACCACGACCGATTCGCGCGATCGCGGGCGTGCCAGTGTTCGCGTCGGTCGTGGCCGCGGTGCTCTTACGCCGCCTGTCCGGGTGGCGGCAGTCGGTCGGCCTGGTCATCGGGTTGATCGGCGTCGTCATCGTGACCCTGCCGTCGCTGGGCGATGGCCGCTCCAGCGTGCTCGGCGTGGTGTTGCTCGTCGTCGCGGTCGCGCTCTACGGTCTGGCGGTCAACCCGGCCGTGCCGCTCCAGCAGAGGTACGGGGGCTTGGCGGTGACTCTGCGCAACCAGTTGGCGGCGCTCGCCATCGTGGCGCCGCTTGCGGTGTGGGGTCTGTTCGACTCGGAGTTCGCGTGGAGCTCTCTCGGCGCTGTGGCCGCCCTGGGCATCGCCGGCACCGGGCTCGCGGTGTTCGCGATGACGACGCGCTGGTCGGTCGCGTCGGCGCGACCCGGGGCTCCAGCGTCACCTACAGCTTCCCGATCGTCGCGATCGTCCTGGGCGTCCTGCTGCTGGACGAGGACCTCCACCCGATTGCGCTGGTCGGCACCGCGCTCGTGATCGTCGGCGCCTACGTGCTGAGCCGCGCCGAGCGCACCGTGCTCCCGACACCCCCCGTGACCGGCTGAGCTACGCGGCGGGGAGGACGAACAGCCCGGCGGCGGCGTGTTCGGTCGCTGTGGTCGATGCGTCGCCGACCAGGAGTCGCAGCTCGCCGGTGCTCGAGCGGTCCGCGATCTGGACGGCGGTGCCCGGGATCAGGCCCGTGTCGTAGAACCAGTTGAGCAGATCGCCGTCGTGCTCGGCGAGCCGGATGATCGTCGCGTGGTCGCCGTCGGCAAGCTCGCTCAGCGGGCGCAGCTCCCGGTTCTCGGCGCGCTCGTGCTCAGGGTTGACCGGCCAGCCATGCGGGCAGCGCTCGGGGTGGCCCAACCGTTCGGCGGTGCGCTCGATCATGTCGTCGGTGAACGTCGCCCCCAGGACGTCGGCCTGCTCGTGCGCCTCGGCCGCCGTGTAGCCCAGGAACTGGGTCAGAAAGCACTCGATCAGTCGGTGGCGGCGGACGACCCGTTCGGCGGCGTCCTTGCCGAGCTCGGTCAGGATCGCCTCCTTACGCTCGCCGCGCTCCACCAGACCCTCGTTCTCGAGCCGTTTCATCATCTCACTGACCGACGCGCGCGACACGCCCAGCATCTCGCCGATCCGCGCCGACAGCGCCGGCTGGTCGCGGACCACGGGTCCGTACTCGCCGACGGGAAACGCCAGGAAGTAGATCGTCTCCAGGTAGTCGTCGATCGAATGGCCGTGGACGCTCATCACAAGCGAGTGTAGCCGCCGCGGGCGGCGGGAGCACGGCTGCTGATGGGGTCATGTGGCCGCGACCGCGGGCAGGGCGTCCTCCGCGCCGCGCCCGGTTCCGTCGCGTGCGGCGATATACAGGAAGGGCAGCGACACGACCAGCAGCATCAGCGCCGGCACCGCCGCCGCGCCGTACGCCCCGACACCGGCCTTGCTCCAGACCTCGGTGGCCAGGGTGTCGAACCCCGTCGGGCGAAGCAGGAGCGTGGCGGGCAGTTCCTTCAAGACCGACAGGAACACCAGCGTCGCGCCGGAGATCAGGCCGCCGCGCATCATCGGCAGCGTCACTGACGCCAGCACGCTGACCGCCGACCGGCCCAGGCCGCGGGCGGCCTCCTCGGCGTGCGGGTTGACCGCCGCCAGCGCGGTATCGACACCGGTCAGGCCCTGCGCGAAGTAGCGGATCAGGTAGGCCACGAGCAGGAGGGGGAGGGTCTGGTAGACCGCCGGGACGTAGCGTGCGGCGAAGAAGACGAGCGCTAGGCCGACGACGACGCCGGGCAGCGCGTTTGACGAGTACGCGGCGCGCTCCAACGCCAGCGTCCACGGCCGGCGGTACCGGCGTGCGAGGACCGCGACCGGGACGGCCGCCAGCGTGACGAGCACTGCCACGGACAACGCGGCCAGCACGGAGTTGACCGCGGCCGCCCACGGCACCTCGAAGCGCCGGTCCTGCGACGCACCGCGCACGAACCAGAACACGAGCACCGCGACGGGCACGGCCACGAACAGCCCGACGACGAGGCTGGCAAACCCCACGGCGGCCGCCTTCCAACGCCCCAGCGGGACGAGGCGGGACGCCCGTCCGCTGCCCGGGCCGAGCCGGTACGAGGCGCGACCTCCGCGTGCCCGGTGCTCGAGCACCAGGAACAGGACCGTCAGCGCGACGAGCAGGAGCCCCAGCACCGCAGCGGGCGCGCGGTCGAACGACGTCTGGTTGCGGACGAAGATGGCGCGCGTCAGCGTGTCGTAGCGCATCAGGGACACGGCGCCGTAGTCGGAGATCACGTAGAGGCCCGAGATCAGCGCCCCGCCCGCGACCGCCCGGCGGATCTGCGGCAACGTCACCGCGACCAGCACCCCCAGGTTGCCCCGCCCCAGGCTGCGCGCGGCGTCCTCCAGCGACGGGTCGATGCTGCGCAGGGCGGCCAAGGTCAGCAGGAAGACGTACGGGAACGTCGCCATCACGAGCGCGATCGTCGCGCCCGGCAGTCCGTAGACCTCGGGAAGGCGGTCAACGCCGAACGGCTCGAGCATCTGCTGCAGGAAGCCCTTGGGGCTGAACGCGCCGAGCAGTGCCAGCGCGGCGACGAAGCTTGGCATGGCGAGCGGCAGGCTGCACGCCGCGATCCACCAGCGCGCGCCGGGCAGGCGGGTCCGCACCACCAGCCACGCCATCGGCACGCCGACCAGCACCGCCCCCGCGCCGACGGTCAGCGTCAGCAGCAGCGTGCGGCCAATCAGCTGTGCGGTCGCGACGCGCGCGACGACCTGCCAGGCGTCGCCGAACCCGGCCCGGATCACCAGGTAGACCGGCGGCAGGAGCAGCGCCGCCACCGACGCCGCCGCGATCAGGACGAGCAGGCTCGGGGGGCGGCGGGAGCTGGGACGACGCCCGCCGCCCCCGCCGTCGGGACGCGGCTCAGGAGGTAAGGCCCACCTCGTTCAAGAGCTCCAGCGTCTTCCGCGCCTCGGCGCCCAGGTCGATCACGCTGATCTCGTCGCCGAGCAGCGCGGTCAGCGGCGGCAGCCCCGCCGGCCCGGCAATCCCGTCCACCAGGGGATACTCGGTCTCGGCTGCCGTGGCGTAATAGCGCTGCCCCTCGTCCGACAGCAGGTAGTCGACGAGCTTGGCCGCGTCGTCCTTGCGCTCGGAGGAGTCCAGGACACCCACGCCGGCGACGTTGACGAACGCCCCAGGATCGCCCGGCGTCAGGAAGTGGTTGGCGACCGGCGCGTCCGGCTGCTCCTGCTTGAGCAACGCGACGTAGTAATGGTTGACCAGGCCCAGATCGATCTCGCCGTTGGCGACCGCCTCGACGATCGCGCTGTTCTTGGGGTAGGTCTTGACGTCGTTGGCCTTCAGCGCCCGCAGGAACGACGCGGTGCGCTCGTCCCCGTAGGCCAGCCGCATGACGGTCACGAACGCCTGGAACGACCCGTTGGTCGGAGCGATACCCATCCTGCCGCGAAACCGCTTGTCCGTGTACCCCAGGATCGTCTTGGGGAGGTCCGCTGGCTTCATGGTCTCGGTGTTGAAGACGACCACCCGCACGCGACCCGACACCCCGGTCCAGCGGCCGTCCGGCGCCCGGAACGACGCCGGGATCCGATCGAGTTGGGCCATCGCCAGCGGCGCCAGCTGAGCGTTGACCGCGCCGAGCGTGCCCGCGTCCTGCGAAAAGAAGACGTCGGCCGGCGAGTTGCCACCCTCCTCGGCGATCTGCGCCGCGAGCTCGGCGCTGTCGCCGTAGCGGACGTCGAGCGTGATGCCCGTGGCCTTCTCGAACGCCGAGAAGAGCGGCGCGACGATGTCCTCCTCACGCCCCGAGTACACGGTCAGGGACCCGGTCGAACCGGATGATCCGCCGCATCCGGCGATCAGCGGGACGGCGCACAGGGTCGCGACGATCAAGGGCAAAAGAACGCGGTGTCTCATGCACACCTCCAGGGGAGTGGGGAACGGAACATGCTCGTGGTGGCTCGGTTACTTCGTGAAGACGGGAACGGGGCTGGGGTGGGGGTGGACCTCCACCCGGGTGCCGAGATGGATCGTCTCGGTGGACGGGCGCTGGGCACATACCACCGTGCCGTCGGGCAGCCGCACCCGGTAGAAGACGTCGTGGCCTCGGAAGTCCCGTCCGATGACCTCGGCGCCCGCGTCCGCGCGGGGACGCAGCACGAGCAACTCGGGTCGGATCAACGCCTCGACGGGACACCGCGCCTGTGGCGCGCCGGAGACCGGGAACGTCCCCAACGCGGTTCCGACCGCGCTTCCGTCCACCACGCCGGGCAGCACGTTGACCGGTCCCACGAACTCGGCCGCCCACCGCGTGGCGGGCTCCAGGTAGAGCTCCTCGGGCGGGGCGACCTGGACGATGCGCCCCTCCGACATCAGGGCGACCCGGTCGGCGAGCGAGAACGCTTCCTCGCGGTCGTGCGTGACGAGCAGGACGGTGACGTGCGCCGCGCGCAGGATCGCGACGATCTCGTCGCGCACCGCCTCGCGCAGCATCGGGTCGACGCTGGACCAGGGCTCGTCCAGCAGGACGACGTCCGGGTTGGGAGCGAGCGCGCGGGCCAGCGCGACACGCTGCTGCTGCCCACCGGACAGCTCGCCGGGGTGGCGCTTGGCCAGGCCCTGCAGGCCCACCAGCGCGAGCACCTCGCCGACCCGCCGCGCACGGTCGGCGCGCGGCACGCCGAAGCCGACGTTGCGCTCCACCGTCAGATGGGGAAACAGCGCGTAGTCCTGGAACACCATGCCGATTGCGCGCCGCTCGGGCGGGACCCAGGCGTCGGTCGACGCCACCGTGCGTCCGCTCACGATGATCGTCCCCTCCTCGGGCTGCTCGAAGCCCGCGATGCAGCGAAGCAGCGTCGTCTTGCCGCAGCCGCTGGGACCGAGGATCGCGACGAACTCGCCCCGACAGACGCTCAGGTCGGCGCCCGCCACCGCCTCGACGCGGCCGAAGCGCTTGCGGACGTTCACGAGCCCGATGGTCGGCTCGCCGCCGGTGGGGTTCAGCTCGGTGATGTTCAGTTCGGTATCGATCGTTCGGGG
The DNA here is from genome assembly GCA_046708705.1 of Miltoncostaeaceae bacterium. Taxonomy (GTDB): domain Bacteria; phylum Actinomycetota; class Thermoleophilia; order Miltoncostaeales; family Miltoncostaeaceae; genus CALMEC01. Next base: position 12,560 of record JBKKDD010000077.1, read on the forward strand.
CCCCTAACGCGGTGACGGCCCGAATCGTACCCGCCGCGCGCAATATTTCCAATGGCCGTTACCGGAATAGGTTTCGAGTGCCGTTCGCGACGCTCGGGTGCGTCTGCGAGGATTGGCGAATGGATCTCGACAAGGTGATGCGCACCACCTTTGCGTGCCGCGAGTTCACGGACGAGCCGATGCCCGACGACGTGCTCTACGACATCCTGGAGGTGGCGCGGTTCTCGCCGAGCGGCGGCAACCGGCAGGGCCAGCGGGTGATCGTGGTGCGCGACCGTGAGCTGCGGCGACAGCTCGCGGAGCTGTGCAAGGCACCGATGGCGACGTACATGGCCCAGGTGCAGATGGGCGAGGCCCCATGGAACACGATCGTCCCGAGCCGCGTCGACCCCGACGCGGTGGACCGGGCCACGTTCAGCTCGCCGTTCCTGGACAGCTTGGTCGACGTGCCCGTGCTCCTCGCGATCTGCGTCGACCTGTCCGTCGTGGCGAGCTTCGACCGTGACCTGCAGCGCGTCGGGGTGATCTCGGGCGCCTCCGTCTACCCGTTCGTCCAGAACATCCTGCTGGCCGCCCGCAACGCCGGCTACGGCGGCGTCATCACGACCTCGCTCGCCAACCGCGAGCCTGAGGCCCAACAGCTCCTGGGCCTGCCGCGTCACATCGCCGTCGGCGCGCTCGTCCCCCTCGGTCGCCCGGTCAGGCAACTGACCAAGCTCCGTCGCCGGCCGGTCGAGGACTTCACGACGGTCGACCGCCTGGACGGACGCGTGTTCACCCGAACGTGACGACCCGCTCGAGGCAGGCGGGAATGATCGCGGGGTTCGCCACCCGGGGCGGCCACGTCGTGTCGCCGGGATCGACGGGTCGGCGACGGTCCAGCCGACGTGGGATCAGATCGCGTGCATCGCCCGGTCCACCGCCGACGCGATCGGGCTGGGTCGTCCGCTCGCCGACGACGAGATCGAACTGGTCGACGGCTCCCACGACTCTCCGGCGTGCCGGGCCCCGCGAGGATCGACGCTACAGCCCGCTCTCAGCGCCTACAGCGGGGCGTTCTCGCCCGGGGAAAAACAGGCCCTTCCCGGCGGGCTACTTCGCGGAGAGGGCCGTGGCGGCCGCTGCCTTGCCGGCCTCGATCTTGCGCTGATCGCGCGCCTTCTTCTTGCGCTGACGATCCTTGTTCCACCGTGTCGGCTTGCGGGCGCCTCGTCCCAATGCGTGCTCCTTGATCTCGCGTCGTGGAGAGCGACTCTACGCGATCCGGCGGTGAGGGGCTGTCGAGACACAACGACCGCGAAGGGTGGCGAGCGAAAACCGACCAAGACGGTGTCCGCGAGCATCGTTGCTACTGGTAGTGCCAGCGATCTCGCGGGCGCCGTATGGCGACGGTTTGCAGCCGCCAAACGAGAGGGAGTTCCGAGACAGTCCCGAAAAGGCCCAAAAACGCGCTCGGCCCCGCCCGCGTACATGTGCGGTCGGGGCCGAGGGGTCGAACGGAGACCGGTACCGCTACTTGATGAAGAGGATCTCCGAGTACTTGGGCAGCGGCCACAGGTCGTCCGCCACGATGCGCTCGAGCTGGTCGGCCACGACGCGGACGTCGCTCATGGCCGTCAGCACCTTGTCGCGCATGAAGACCGCGTGCTTGAGCGCGTCGCCGTCGGGGTGGGCGATGTTGACCTTCTCGAGCGCTTTGATGCCCGTCACGAGCTTCTTGACGAGCGCGTCGGTCTCGCGCACGAGCTCCAGCACGCCTGCGGCCTTGAGCTGCGCCAGGTGGCGCAACGCGGCCGGAAGGATCATCGTGCGGGCGATCGACGCCGCGGTCTCGGCCTCGATGTTGACGTTGGTGACGTACTGCTCGGTCAGGACCTCGTAGCGGGCCTCGATCTCGCGGACGTTGAGAACCCCGTACTTGCTGAACAGTCCGACCGTCGGCTTCGAGATGATCTGCGGCAGCGCATCGGGGGTGGTGCGCAGGTTGAGCAGGCCGCGTTTGTCGGCCTCCGAGTGCCACGCGTCGTCGTAGTTGTCGCCGCCGAACACGATCTGACGGTTCGCCTTGTAGGACTTGCCAAGCACGCCGGCCAGGACCTGGTCGACGGTCTTGCCGGTCTTCGTCGCCGCCTCCAGCTTGTCGGCGAGGTCGTCGATCGCCTCGGCGGCGATGGTGTTGAGCACCGTGTTGGGGAAGCTGGGCGACATGCTCGACCCGAGTGTCCGGAACTCGAACTTGTTGCCGGTGAACGCGAACGGACTGGTGCGGTTGCGGTCGCCGCCGTGCATGGGCAGCGGCGGCAGCACCGGCGTCCCGAGTCCGAGCACCGACTCCGGCGTCGTCTCGCCACCCTTGCCTCCGGCGAGGGCGTCGAACACCTTTTCCAGCTCCCCGCCGAGGAAGATCGAGATGATGGCCGGCGGCGCCTCGTTCGCGCCGAGGCGGTGATCCTGGTTGGCGGTGGCGACGGACGCCCGCAGGAGTCCCTGGTGCTTGTTGACGGCCTGGATGACGGCGGTGGCGAAGAACAGGAACTGCTCGTTGTCATGCGGGTTGTCGCCAGGCTCCAGCAGGTTGCGCCCGGTGTCGGTTCCCATCGACCAGTTGTTGTGCTTGCCGGACCCGTTGACCCCGGCGAATGGCTTCTCGTGCAGCAGGCACACCAGGCCGTAGCGACGCGCGACGGTCTGCATGAGCTGCATGCACAGTTGCTGGTGGTCGGACCCGACGTTCGAGTTCTCGAACATCGGCGCGACCTCGTACTGATTCGGCGCGACCTCGTTGTGGCGGGTCTTGATCGGCACGCCGAGCCGGGCAAGCTCGTCCTCGACCTCGAGCATGTAGGCGAGGATCCGCTCGGGGATCGAGCCGAAGTAGTGGTCGTCCAGCTCGTGGCCCTTCGGCGGCTTCGCGCCGAAGAGGGTGCGGCCCGTGTTGATCAGGTCGGGGCGCTCGTAGAAGTATTGCTCGTCGATCAGGAAGTACTCCTGCTCGGGACCGATCGTGGTGAACACCCGTTGGGTCTCGTCGTCGTCGAACAGGCGCAGCGCCCGCATGGCCGCGCGCGACAGGGCGTCCATCGACCGCAGCAACGGGATCTTGTGGTCCAGCGCCTCGCCGGTCCACGATGCGAACGCGGTCGGGATGCACAGGAACGAGCCGTTGGGGTTGCGCAGGATGAACGCGGGGCTGGTCGGGTCCCAGGCGGTGTAGCCGCGGGCCTCGAACGTCGCGCGGATGCCGCCCGTCGGGAAGCTCGACGCATCCGGCTCGCCGCGGATCAGCTCGCTGCCGGAGAACTCCGCGATGGCGCTGCCGTCGTCGTCGGGATTGAAGAACGAGTCGTGCTTCTCGGCCGTCGATCCGGTCAACGGCTGGAACCAGTGGGTGTAATGCGTCGCGCCCTTCTCCATGGCCCATTCCTTCATGGCCTGGGCGACGACGTTGGCGATGGTCGAGTCCAGTTGCTCGCCGCGCGCGATCGTGCGCCGGAGTTGCCGGTAGACGTCCTTCGGCAAGTGGGTGCGCTGGGCAGCCTGTCCGAAGACGTCCTCGCCGAAGATGGAGGCGCCCGGCGCCGTCAGATCCGGCGTGCCGAGCGACGTGCCGTTGGGGCTCCATTGAGCGGCGTTGACATTGGCCTGACGGGTTCTCGCCATCGTATGTGTCGTCCTCCTTGCCCGGTCGCGATGAGCATCGACGCATCGCGGTGGGTCGTGGTCTGGGTCTCTCGCCCCGTTTTCTACAGGACCGGCCGAACCGGGGCGTTGCGCCATGTGGCCATACGCGCCCACAGGGCTTTCGCCATGTGGCGAACCGTCAGCCTGAATCAGGCGTCGATCCGGGCGTTGGCGTCGGCGACCATCGCCTTCATGGCCACGCGGTGGGCGTGGAGCGCCTGGGTGAGTCTGGGGTCGGAGAGGGCCAGGATCTGGACGGCCAGCAGGCCGGCGTTCTGGCCGTTGTCCACCGCGACCGTGGCGACCGGAACCCCCCGCGGCATCTGGACGATCGACAGCAGCGAGTCCAGGCCGTCCATCGTCGCAGTGCGCACGGGCACGCCGATGACCGGCAGCACCGTGACCGCCGCGAGCATCCCGGGCAGGTGCGCGGCGCCGCCCGCGCCGGCGATGATGACCTTGAGCCCGCGGTTCGCGGCCTCGGATCCGTAGGCGATCATGTCCTCGGGCGTGCGGTGCGCGGACACGACCCGGACCTCGTGCGCGACGCCGAGCTCGGCCAGCATCTCGGCCGCCGGGCGCATCACCGGCAGGTCGCTGTCGCTGCCCATCACGATTCCGACGAGCGGCATCTATACGCCCCCTTCGGCGCGGCACTTGGGCGGCCTATTCCCCGCCCCTGCGGGGCGGCTCAATTGCCTTTGGGGGCTGGATTTCACGCCCCCTTCGGCACGGCACTTGGGCGGCCTATTCCCCGTCCCTGCGGGGCGGCTCAATTGCCTTTGGGGGCTGGATTTCACAGCCCCACCTGTACGGCGGCCTGCCGCGCACGCTGGAGCGAGTCCTCGAGGGTGCTGCCCAGGGTGGTCACGTGGCCCATCTTGCGGCCGACCCGGACCTCGGTCTTGCCGTACACGTGCAGGTGCGCCCCCGGCACGGCGGCCGCGGCGGTGATCGCGCCGTGGGCGGGCCCGGTCCGCGTGCCGAGCAGGTTGACCATCACCGCGCGCTGGGTGCGCATCTCGACCCTGCCGAGGGGAAGGTCGAGGACGCCGCGCAGGTGGTTCTCGAACTGGGAGGTCTCGCACGCCTCGATCGTGTAGTGGCCGGAGTTGTGCGGGCGCGGGGCGAGCTCGTTGACCAGGATCGACCCGTCGGGCAGCAGGAAGAGCTCCACGCCCATCACGCCGATGGCGCGGGCGATCGCGGCCGCATGGACCGCGATCTCCTCCGCCCGGCCCGCGTCGCTCGGATCGATCGGCGCGGGCACCAGCACCTCGTGGCAGACGTGGTCGCGCTGGCGGGTCTCAGCGACTGGGTACGGCACGGCGTCGCCGCCCGGACGCCGGGCGACCATCACGGCGAGCTCGCGGGTGAACGTGACGAAGCCCTCCACCAGCACGCCCTCGCCGCGGTCCAGGCGCGCGAAGGCTCCCGTCGCGTCGTCGAGCGTCTGGCAGGTCGCGTTGCCGTACCCGTCGTAGCCCAGCTTGCGCGACTTCAGCATCAGCGGCCAGCCGAGGTCGCGTCCGAGCGCCTCCAGGTCCGCCGGGCGCTCGGCCACGGCAAACGGTGGCAGCGGGATGCCCTCGGCGTGGAGCATCTGCTTCTGCAGCGCCTTGTCCTGGACGACGGCCACGGCCGCCGACGTCGGCCGGACCGGGGTGCCCGCGACCTCGACCCGTGCCAGCGCGGACGCCTCGACGAACTCGTTCTCGAGCGTCAGCACCCCGCACTCGGCCCCCAGGCGCGCAACGGCGTCCGCGTCGTGCCAGTCCCCCTCGATCACCGCCGTCGCGACCCCCGCCGCGGGCTCGTCGGGCCTGCCGAGCACCGCGACCGAGATGCCGAGTGGCCACGCCGCGAGGCAGGTCATCCGGGCGAGCTGACCGGCGCCGACGATGCCGACGTCGTAGCGACGGGGACCACCGGGCATACCGGTCGGAGCGGTGGCGGTGGCGGCCGACGTCACGCACGGGACGCTACCAAGCCCACCCCCGTCCAACCGGACCCGCCGAACCCCGGCTGCTAAACTGCCACCCGCGAGGGCCGTTAGCTCAGTTGGGAGAGCACTAGCTCGACAAGCTAGGGGTCACTGGTTCGAGCCCAGTACGGCCCATCACCCCGGATCCTGTCAGATCTCAACCGCAACGCCCGGTGTCAGCTCCCCTGATGGCATGGGAGTTGTTGTGGGGGAATGTGCCCGGCCGCCTCTTCGACGCTCGGGTCATGTTTACGTTCGTCTGGTCGGGGCGCTCCGCGGGGAAGCGTCCCCGAGTCAGCGAAGATCGAGGACCAACTCGAGCGCGTCGTCGATGCTCTGCATCTCGTCGAACGTCAGGTGTGCGATCTGACTTCCGAGGGCACGTGCATCGATTGCGCCGATCATCTCGCACATGATCCGTGTCAGCTCGCCGCCGATCGTCACCTCGGGATGGAAGCTTGCCGACGACGTTGAATTGGAGGCAGGACAGACGACGACGGTCGACAGCGCGCGGAGATCGTCGGCCTGGACGATTACCGCAAAGCGGCGACCGTGTTGGACGTGGCCACGGCCGCGCGGCAGCTTGATCTCGTGAACGTCACCGCGAACCACGAAGATCCTCCATCAGGGCTGCGACGTCGCGGGCTTCCCGCATATAGGCCGGATCCTTTACGAGCGCCGCTGCCTCGGCGGCCAGGCCAGTTCGCCGCCGCTCGCGCTCAGCCGTCTCCGCGATCGCCTGGCGCGCTGCCTCAGATCGACTGATTCCTCGCCGGCGAGCGATCTCGTCAAGCGAGCGCAAGCCGTCACGGCCAAGCCTGAGCGACAGAGGTGGTGTCTGGGAAGCCACCCAAGGCAGTGTAGCGCAATACGCACTACATCAGGCGTCGCTTGGCGCGAGATCGGTCTGTGTGGCGCCGACGTCTTCCCGTCCAGATGCCGGTCGGCTGAGGGACCGCGCATTCTGGGCCGCCTTGGCAGGACTAAGTACGAGGTGTTCGCAGACCCGACGGCTTCGTCGAGATCGCGGACTGACTTCGGAGGTACGGTCCCGGCGTGGAGATTGACGATGCCATCGACCGCCTGATCGCTGCGCTCGAGGCGAGCGGAGCGCCGCTCCCGTCGGCCCCTGCTGACATTTCGATCATCGGACGAATCGACGCAGCCATCGCCCCCCTCCGTCTGCTGACGACCTCCGGAGATTCTGGACCCGCGTCGATCCCGAGACGAGTACGATCGCCCCTCACCCGCGCCCGACTGGTCCGGCATTCGCATTGGAGACGTGGGAGGCCTTCAAGGTCGAGTCTCCGCCGATGGTTCCTCGGCTCCGGTTCCCACTCTGCAATGAGAGCTTGGTCGTCCAACTCGTCGAACTCGTGGGAGATGGGGCGCGCCAGGGACCAGCCGTTGAAGATCCGCGCGCCGAAGTGCGGCCTTGGATTGGACTGTGCTGCGGTCCGCGTCGGCCGCGCCTGCAGCCTTGACATGCGACGACGGAATGGTCGCCACTCAGCGGCTTCTCCTGTTCGGGACCGCAGGTCTCCGAGGCGCTTGAGAGACTGCCCCCATGAGCACGTCGACCAAGGAAGCCGAGCGCGCGGAGCTTCACAAGACGATCTGGCGGATCGCCAACGATCTCCGCGGAAGCGTCGACGGGTGGGACTTCAAGAGCTACGTCCTCGGGATGCTCTTCTACCGGTTCATCTCCGAGAACCTCACCGCCTATCTCAACGGGCTCGAGCGCAGGGCCGGTCACTCAGATTTCGATTACGCCACCCTGACCGACCGGGACGCCGAGTTCGGGCGCGACACGACCGTCGAGGAGAAGGGCTTCTTCATCCTGCCCTCGGAGCTCTTCGCCAACGTTCGCCAGCGGGCGCGCGGGGATGAGAACCTCAATGAAACGCTCAGCAGGGTGTTCAGGAACATCGAGGGCTCGGCGATCGGCGCCAAGAGCGAGGACGACCTCAAGGGCCTCTTCGACGAACTCGACGTCAACAGCAACAAGCTCGGCGCGACCGTCGCCAAGCGCAACGAGAAGGTTGTCAAGCTCCTCGACGCGATCGGGGACCTGAATCTCGGCACGTACTCCGACAATACGATCGACGCGTTCGGCGACGCCTACGAGTACCTCATGTCGATGTACGCGTCCAGCGCCGGCAAATCCGGCGGTGAGTTCTTCACGCCGCAGGAGGTCTCCGAACTGCTGGCGCGCATCACCGTGGTCGGCAAGACCGACGTCAACAAGGTCTACGACCCTGCCTGCGGCTCCGGATCGCTTCTGCTGCAGTTCGCGAAGGTGCTCGGCAAGGACAAGGTCCGCAAAGGCTTCTTCGGCCAGGAGATCAACCTGACCACCTACAACCTGTGCCGCATCAACATGTTCCTGCACGACGTCAACTACGAGCAGTTCGACGTCGCGCACGGCGACACGCTGACTGACCCGGCGCACTGGGACGACGAGCCGTTCGAGGCGATCGTGTCCAACCCGCCGTACTCCACCAGGTGGGAGGGCGACGCCAACCCGCTGCTCATCAACGACGAGCGTTTCGCCCCGGCGGGCGTGCTGGCGCCGAAGAGCAAGGCGGACCTCGCGTTCACGATGCACATCCTCAGCTGGCTGGCGGTCGACGGGACTGCCGCGATCGTCGAGTTCCCTGGTGTGCTCTACCGCGGCGGCGCGGAGCAGAAGATCCGCAAGTACCTGATCGACAACAACTTCGTCGACGCGGTGATCCAGTTGCCGCCCGACCTCTTCTTCGGCACTACGATCGCCACGTGCATCATCGTGCTCAGGCGATCGAAGGCCGACAACAAGACGCTCTTCATCGACGGATCGGCCGAGTTCGTCCGCAACGGCAACAAGAACAAGCTGACCGAGGCCAACCGGGAGCGGATCCTCGACGTGTTCGTCGCCAGGGAGGACGTCGCACACCTCGCCCGCCTGGTGGACAACGGCGAGATCGCCGACAACGGCTACAACATCGCCGTGTCCTCGTACGTCGAGGCCGAGGACACCCGCGAGGTCATCGACATCACGGCGCTCAACGCCGAGATCGCCCGCATCGTCGCCCGGCAGGCCGAGCTGCGCACCCAGATCGACGCCATCGTCGCGCACTTGGAGCGCGTGTGAGTCGTATTGACGACCTGCGCGCTGAGCTCTGCCCTGGAGGCGTCGAGTTCCACGCCCTCGGCGATCTGATCTCCTATGAGCAACCTGGCAAGTACTTGGTGTCATCGACGAATTACGACGACCAGCACTTGACCCCAGTGCTCACCGCTGGCCAAACATTCGTTCTAGGCTACACGGGCGAGACTGAGGGGATCTTCGCCGCGTCCCAGTCGGAGCCAGTCATAATTTTCGACGATTTCACGACGGCGTTCCATTGGGTTGACTTCCCGTTCAAGGCGAAGTCATCAGCGATGAAGATGCTTCGACCCGTCAACGACGCCCGAATCACCCTGCGTTTCGCCTATTACGCGATGCGATGCATCCGCTATCGCCCTCAAGATCATGCTCGGCAATGGATCTCCACAGTTTCTCGCGCCCGGATACCGGTTCCCCCGATCGAGGTGCAGCGGGAGATCGTGAGAGTCCTGGACACGTTCTCGGAGCTGGAGGCGGAGCTGGAGGCG
>JBKKDD010000078.1:0-5574 GCA_046708705.1 Miltoncostaeaceae bacterium
AGACGACCCTTCACGCCGGGCCGGCGGCCGCTTCCCACAGGTGCGGCCGCGGCGGCTGCGGGCGACGCCGACGCTGCGGCGCATGGTGCGCGAGACCCGGCTGTCGCCGGACCGGCTGATCCTGCCGCTGTTCGCGGTGACCGGCTCGGGTCGCGAGCACCCCATCGACGCGCTGCCCGGCCAGTCGCGCCAGTCGCCGGACGTGCTCGCCGGTCGCGCCCGCGCCGCGTTTGACGCCGGGGTGCCCGCCGTGCTGCTGTTCGGCATCCCCGACGGCAAGGACGCGGCCGCGAGCGGCGCGTACGCCACGGACGGCGTGGTGCAGACGGCGGTCGCGGCGATCAAGGATGCCGTCCCCGAGATGGTGGTCGTCACGGACGTGTGCCTGTGCGCCTACACCGACCACGGCCACTGCGGCGTGCTCGTCGATGGTCAGGTGCACAACGACCGGAGCCTCGAGCTGATCGCGCGCGCTGCAGCGAGCCACGCGGATGCCGGCGCCGACATCGTGGCTCCCAGCGACATGATGGACGGGCGCGTGGGCGCCATCAGGGCCGCGCTCGACGCGGGCGGGCACGAGACCACGGCCATCCTCTCCTATGCGGTCAAGTACGCCTCCGCGTTCTACGGACCGTTCCGCGAGGCGGCGGGGTCGGCGCCGGGGCTCGGCGACCGGCGCGGCTACCAGATGGACCCGCCCAACGTGCGCGAGGCCCTGCGCGAGGTCGCCCAGGACACGGCCGAGGGCGCCGACATGGTGATGGTCAAACCCGCCGCGACCTACCTGGACGTCATCCGCGCCGTGCGCGAGGCGACGCACCTGCCGCTCGCCGCCTACCACGTCAGCGGCGAGTTCGCGATGCTGAAGGCCGCCGCCGAGCACGGGTGGCTGGACGAGCGCGACGCGGCGCTGGAGACCCTGACCGGGATCCACCGCGCCGGCGCCGACCTGGTGATCACGTACTTCGCCGAGGACGTCGCCCGGTGGCTGTCGGAGTGACCAGCGTGAGCGCCACGCTGTTCGAGCGCGCGCAGCGGGTCCTGGTCGGCGGGGTCAATTCGCCGGTGCGGGCGATGCGCTCCATCGGCCGGGATCCCGTCTTCATCGATCGCGCCGAGGGCCCCCACGTGTGGGACGCCGACGGCAACCGGTACGTCGACTACCTGTCGTCGTGGGGGCCGGCGATCCTGGGCCATGCCAACCCGGTCGTGCTCGGCGAGCTGGCCGCGGCGCTGCCGCGCGGGACCTCCTACGGCGCGCCGACCGAGCGCGAGATCGTGTTCGCCGAGGCGGTCACGCGGGCGTTCCCGTCGATCGAGCAGTTGCGCATGACCTCGTCGGGCAGCGAGGCCGTCACCGGGGCGATCCGGCTGGCGCGCGCCGCCACCGGCCGCGACGCGATCGTCAAGACGATCGGCGGCTACCACGGCGCCATCGATCCCCTGCTCGTCCAGGCCGGGAGCGGCGCCACGACGCTGGGCGCGCCCGACAGCCCCGGCGTGCCCGAGGGCGCGGTCCGCTCCACGCGCCTGGTCCCGTACAACGACCTCGCCGCCGCCGCCGCGGCGCTCGAGGGCGCGGCCGCGATCATCGTCGAGCCGGTGGCCGGCAACATGGGCACGGTGCTGCCCGCGCCCGGCTACCTGGAGGGTCTGCGACAGGCGTGCGATCGCACCGGCGCGCTGCTGATCCTGGACGAGGTGATCACCGGGTTTCGTGTCGCCTACGGCGGGGCGCAGGAGCGCTTCGGCGTGGCCGCCGACATCACCTGCCTGGGCAAGATCATCGGCGGCGGCCTGCCGGTGGGCGCGTTCGGCGGGCCGCGGCGGGTCATGCGCGAGCTGGCGCCCGAGGGCCCCTGCTACCAGGCGGGCACGCTCAGCGGCAATCCGCTCGCCACCACCGCGGGCCTCGCCACGCTGGGCGAGCTGGCGCGGCCGGGCGTCTACGAGCGGCTGGAGGAGTCGGGTGCGGCCCTCAAGGACCTGCTCGACGCGAGCGGGCTGCCGGTGATCGTCAATCGGGTGGGGTCGATGCTGACGCCGTTCTTCACCGACGCCCCCGTCACCGATTACGCCTCGGCCACGCGCAGCGACACGGCCGCGTACGGGCGCTTCGCCCGCGCGCTGCTCGCGGAGGGGGTGTATCCGCCCCCGTCGCAGTTCGAGGCGTGGTTTGTCGGACTGACCCACGGCGAGGAGGAGCTCGCCCGCACAGGGGAGGCGCTCGCACGGGCGGCGGCGACCACGTGAGGCACGCGCTCGCGACCCAGCCCGGCCTGGCCGGTCATCTCGTCGAGCCCGCGCCCGCGCTCGTGGCGGCGCCGCTCGTCGGCGACGGCCTGTCTGCCGACCATGCGGAGGGGCTGGACCTGATCCTGGAAGGGTTCCTGCTCCATCACGGCGTGGCGCGGCACCTGGACCTGCCCGACGCCGGCCGCCGGGTGCTGGCGGGGGACTATTGCTACGCGCACGGCCTGGTCTGGGTGGCCGAGGCCGGCGATCTGCGGGTCATCGCGCTGCTGGCGGACCTGGTCGCGATGTCGGTGGCGCTGGTGTCCACCGGCGATCGGGCCGGCTTGACGCCGCTGTGGCGCGCGACGATCGCGGCGGTCGGCGACGGTGACCCCGTCTTCGACGAGCGGCTCCGCGCGGCCAAGGCGGCGCTGCGCGCAGGGTCCGGCAGCGCGGCGCTGCACGCACTCGCCAGCGAGCTGACCGACGCCCACGACCTGCAGGAGGCGCTCGATGCGTGACATCCGCGAGTGGATCGCGGCGTTGCGGGCCGCGGGCGAGCTGGTCGAGATCACCGCGCCGGTGGATCCGTATCTGGAGATCACGGAGATCGCCGATCGGGTGATGAAGTCGCCGGACGGGGGCAAGGCGCTGCTGTTCACCGACGTCCACGGCAGCCGCCTGCCGGTTCTGATCAACCAGTTCGGAAGCTGGACGCGCATCCGGATGGCGCTGGGCGTCGAGCGCTTGGAGGACCTGGCCGAGCGCATCCAGGATCTGATCGAGCTGCAGCCGCCGCAGGGCATCGTCCAGAAGGTCAAGGCGCTCGGCAAGCTCAAGGAGCTCGCGTCGTTCTCGGCCCGGTCGGTCAAGGACGGGCCGTGCCAGGAGGTGTGGCTGGATGATCCGGACCTGGACCTGCTGCCGATCCTGACCTGCTGGCCGGCGGACGGCGGGCCGTTCGTCACGCTGCCGCTCGTGTTCAGCCACGACCCGCGCAACGGGTCGCGAAACTGCGGCATGTACCGCATCCAGAAGCTGGACCGGCGCACGGCGATGATGCACTGGCAGATCCACAAGGACGGCGCCGCCCACCTGCGCGACAGCCGCGGTCGTGTCGAGGTCGCGGTCGTGATCGGGTCGGAGCCGGTGGTGACGTATGCCGCCAGCGCCCCGCTGCCGCCCGGGATCGACGAGATGATGCTGGCCGGCTTCATCCGGGGCAGGTCGGTCGAGATGGTCCGCTGCCGGACGGTGGACGTCGAGGTCCCCGCCACCGCCGAGATCGTGCTGGAGGGCTACGTCGACGCGACGGACCTGCGACCCGAGGGGCCGTTCGGCGATCACACCGGCTTCTACACCCCGGTCGACGACTACCCGACGTTCCACCTCACGGGCATGTCGATGCGGCGGGACGCCGTGTACTCGACGACCATCGTCGGGACACCGCCGATGGAGGACTTCTACCTGGGCAAGGCCACCGAGCGGATCTTCCTGCCGCTCATCCGGATGAGCGTGCCGGATCTGGTCGACATGAACATGCCGCTCGAGGGCGTCTTCCACAACGCGATCCTGGTGTCGGTGCGCAAGCGCTATCCGGGGCACGCCAAGAAGCTGATGAACGCGATCTGGGGGCTTGGGCTCTTGTCGCTGTCGCGTTGCATCGTCGTGGTCGACGACGACGTCGACGTGCAGGACACCTCGGCGGTGGCGTTCCGCGCGTTCTCGAACGTGGACGTCGGGCGCGACATGCTGGTGACCGAGGGCCCGGTCGACGCCCTGGACCACGCCGCGCCGTACTTCGCCTACGGCGCCAAGGTCGGGTTCGACGCGACACGCAAGTGGCCGGGCGAAGGCGTCGTCCGCCCGTGGCCCGACGAGATCACCATGAGCGACGAGATCCGCGCCCTTGTCGACCGCCGCTGGAGCGAGTACGGCCTGAGCTGACCCGCGACACGGGTCGAGGATGACCCCCCATGAAATATGGGGCCCGCGGCAGACACTCGCGGAGTAGGCTCCGCACGGCGGTGGCCCAACGCACAACCGGGCAGGACGCCGTGCACGCAAGGGACATCCGACCTGGTCGGTCGCGTTGAATCCGGAGCCCCCGTCCGGTTGAATCCCCCACAGTTCGTCGACCGGAGGGTCAGTGGAGCACGAGCAGCACAACGGAGCGCCTGTCGAGGACGGCGAGCACGGCCTCTACCAGGGTCCGCGCGCGCACGTCCCCGAGGTCGTCCACGACCACGACGACGATCCCGGCTACCAGACCCGCACGAAGTTCCTGAGTATGGTCGCCGTGGCGATGGGCGGCGTCATGACCGCCGCCATCCTGGTTCCGGTCATCGGCTTCGCGGTCGCCGACACGCTGGGCGGCGAGGATTGGCGCTGGGTCGACGTCGGACCGTTCAGCGACTTCGCGGCCGGATCGACGACCTCGATCACGGTGACCGGCCCGGACCCCGAGGCCGACCGGCGCGTCTACGTGCGAAACCGCGACGACGAGCTGATCGCGATCTGGAATCGCTGCGCCCATCTGGGCTGCCCCACCAAGTACTCCCCGGGCTCCGACGGCTACGTCTGCCCGTGCCACGGCGGCGCCTACGACAGCCGCGGCAAGGTCACCGCCGGCCCGCCGCCCCGCCCGCTCGATCGCATGGACATCAAGCTCGTCAACTCGGCCGGCAAGGACGTCGAGTACGCCAACGCCAAGCCGGCGGACCGCGTGCTGATCGGCAAGGCCTACTCCATCGACGACGACGAGAAGCCCTACAAGCTCCACCCGCCCGGTGACCCCGTCACCGGCGTGCTCTCCAACCTCTTCCCCTTCGTCTAGAGGCCGATATGGCGACCACAGAACAGCCAGAGCCCAAAACGAAGGACATCGGCCCCAAGAACCCCGCGATCCAGGCGGGCATGGACGTCGTCGACTACCTCGACGAGCGAACCGGAATCACCACGGGCGCCAAATGGTTCATGTTCCGCAACATCCCGCGCGGGACGAGCTGGTTCCAGACGCTCGGCTTCACCGCGATGGTGGTCTTTGGCATGCAGGCCATCACCGGGATCATCCTGGCGATGTACTACAAGCCGGACCCGTCGATCGCGTTCGACAGCATCCGCCACATCACCGAGGACGTCACCTGGGGCTGGCTCGTGCGCGGCATGCACAAGTGGGGCGCCAGCGTCATGATCGTGGTGGTGTTCCTGCACATGGGCCGGGTGTTCATCTGGGGCGCCTACAAGTACCCGCGCGAGCTGACCTGGGTCACCGGCGCGCTGCTGCTGTTCATGACGATGATGATGGGCCTGACCGGCTACCTGCTGGTGTGGGACCAG
>JBKKDD010000079.1:0-4238 GCA_046708705.1 Miltoncostaeaceae bacterium
ACCAGAGGTTCTGCCAGGAGTGCGGGACCCGGCGGACGCGAGGGCCCGAGGATGCGGGCGAGCACAAGGTGATCACGGCGATCTTCTGCGACATCGTCGGGTCGAAGAGCCAGGGCCAGTGGATCGGTGGCCCGGAGATGCGGAACGGATGAGCACGGCCCCGCCGCCTGTGCGAGCCGTCTGGTTCGACCTGGAGTCGCGGACCGAGCGCGTGATCGAGCCCGGCGAGCCGGTGCCCCAGCCGGATGCGAGTGGATTCCTCTGGCTCGATCTCGAGCTGCCCGCCCCGAGCGCCGTCGCCGCGCTCGTCGAGGAGGGCATCCTGCCGGCCGGGGCGCTTTCCGAGCACGGCGCGGCAGGCGACGTGGGCTGGACCGTCGAGCGTGACCATGTGCATCTGCGCCTGGCGGGCGCCCGGATGCACGGCGAGTCGCTCATGCTCGACCGCCGGCACGTGATCGTGACCGAGCACGTCGTCGCGTCCCTCCACCGGGGGCTGCCGCGACATTTCGACGAGCTGCGAGCGCGGTACCGCGGCGACTTCGCCCGCTTCGCCCGCAGCCGCGGGTTCCTCATCTTCCAGATCTTCAGCCAGCTCGTGGACGACCTTCAGGGCGCGGTGCGGGCGCTCGGCGACCGCATCGACGAGCTGCGCGTGGGCGCATCCTCCTCGACGAGGCACCTCGAGGCCGACGCGGGATCGGAGCTGCTCAGCTCGGTGCTGCTCATGCGGCGGATCCTGGTCCGCACCAGGGACGTCCTGGCCGAGGTCTCCTCCCGCAGGACGACCTTCGTCCCGGAGACCACCCAGCCGTCTCTTCGGGACATGGCCAACCGTCTGGACGGGCTGCTCGCGGATCTGGCGTTCAGCCGCGACGTGCTTTCGGAGGCGCTCCGGGCCGCGGACGTGTCCAGCTCAGGCGAGACTCCCGCTGAAGCTCCGCCCCAGAGGACCTCTCGGCGTCCCGCCGAAGCCACGCGCCCCCCGCTTCGCCTGCTGAGCCTCGGCGGGTTCGACGTGACGCGGGGCGACGAGCCGATCCCCTACGCCGCCTTCGGCCGTGGTCCCGCGCGTGAGCTTCTCGCGGCGCTGCTCTGCGCGAGGCACGCCGTCTCCGCCGACGAGCTCACCGGCTCGCTCTGGCCCGAGCTCAAAGGGGAACGTGCGATCCGGGCGCTGCGCGTGACTCTTCAAGCGCTTCGGCACGCGCTTGAGCCGGAACGGGCGCCCGGCAGCCGCTCCGCGCTCATCGTCTCCCAGTCCGCCGCCTACCGTGTGGTGCTCGGCGAAGGGGACACCTGGGACGTCGACGAGGTGCTCACGGCCGCCGGCCGGGCCGCGACGGCGATCGAGCCGGGCGAGCGACTCGCCCTGCTCGCCCCGGCGCTCGACCTCTATCGGGGGCCGCTCTACCCGGAGTGGCCCTACGCCGACTGGAGCACAGCCCTGCGCGAGGAGTGCGAGCAGGCCCACATCTCGGTCCGAGCCGCCCTCGCCGACACCCTCCTGCAGGTGGGTCGTCCGCAGGAGGCCATCTCCCACTTCGAGACCCTGCTCGCCGCCGACCCCGAGCATGAGGGCTGGCACCGCGGGGTCATGCGCTGCCACTTCGAGGCGGGCGACCGCGCACTGGCGCTGCGTCAGTTCCACACGTGCCGTTCCGTCCTTCGTCAAAGCCAAGGGATCGAGCCGAGCCCCGAGACCGAATCGCTCTACCTGGAGCTCTTGAAGCGGGCCTAAGGGTGCGCGCAGAAGTAACTGGAGTGTCGGATGGCGAGCGAAACCGAGTCAGGCGGTGTCGCCGAGCCTCGCTGCTACTGGTGGTAACGGCGATCTCGGCGACGCCGTATGGCGCCGGTTTGCAGCCGCCAAACGGTGCAGTAGTTTCTGCGAGGTCCCTAAGGGCCCGATGGCTCCAAGACCGCGTCCGCTGATGCCTCGATGACGTCCAGCGCAAGGCCGAGCTCGTCGTCGGTGATGACCAGCGGCGGCAGGATGCGGATGACGTTGGCCTCGGGTCCCGAGCGGATCAGGAGGACTCCCTCGTCGCGTCCACGACGGACCATGGCCTCGGCGAGATCGGGGCGCGGTGCTCCGTCGGATACGCCGACCACCTCGACCCCGATCATGAGCCCCAGGCCACGGACCCGCATCTGGGGATGGCGCAGCGCAAGCTCGTGCAGCCGCGCGAGCGCCCGCGCGCCGAGCACGCGGGCGTGGGCGGGCAGGTACTCCGCCTCCATCGCGTCGATCCCCGCGAGCGAGGCCGCGCACGAGACGGGGTTGCCGCCGAACGTGGACCCGTGGTCGCCAGCGCGGATCGTGGACATGACCTCGGCCCGGGCCCCGATCGCGGAGAGCGGGAACCCTCCCGCGATGGCCTTCGCCATCGTGATCACGTCCGGCCGCACGCCGTACGTCTGAGCCGCGAACCAGTCGCCGGTCCGTCCGAACCCGGTTTGTATCTCGTCGAAGACGAGCAGCACGCCGTGCCGGTCGGCACGCTCCCGCAGGCCCCGCAGGAACCGCTCCCCGGCCGGGTGGCACCCACCGTGCCCTTGGACGGGCTCGATGACGTAGCAGGCGGCTTCCTCCGGGGCGAGCTGGTGGCGGTGAAGCTGATCGAGCTCGGCGAGCGCGTGGGCCGCGGCGGCGTCCGAGGAAATCCCGAGTTCGTCGGGGCGTGGGAACGGAGCAACGTGAGCCCCGCCCGAGCCGAGCCCGAGCCGGAAGGCCGCCTTCGAGGTCGGGGCGGCCAGGGCGCCCTGGGTGCGGCCGTGGAAACTCCCGCGAAAGCACACCACGCCGGGGCGGCCGGTCGCGGTCCGGACCAGGCGGAGCGCGGCCTCGTTCGCCTCGGAGCCCGTGGTCGAGAACAGGAAGCGGTCGATCCCGGGCGGCGCGATGCCCGCCAGCCGCTCGGCGAGCTCGTACATCGGGGCGTGACCGCAGACGCCGCCCAGATGGATCACCCGCTCCATCTGGCGGAGCACCGCCTCGATGACGGCGGGGTGGCTGTGACCCAGATTGCAGGTCGCGACCCCGGCGGCCAGGTCGAGGTACATACGACCGTCCGTCGCCTCGATCCACGCACCCTTCCCTCGCACGGCATCGATTCCGGTCATCGACGGCTGGGCAGCCGAGAGCGCACGCCCGCCCGAACCGGATTCGCCCGAACCGGAGTCGCGGACGGTGCCCACTTGGTCGCTCCTCGCCTCGGTTTCGCCTGGCTTCAGTAGCGATCATACGGCCGTCGAGATGCGGCAACCCTTCGCTCGTCGCGCCGCTTCGTGAGAGGGTGTGTCCCCGTCCGAGGGGCGGCCTCCGAGGAGCTGCAGCATGAGATGCGCGCAGTGCGGTTCGCACAGTCCTGACACGGCATCGTTCTGCGCCGGTTGCGGTGTCAAACTCGGGGAGGCGACGGCCCTCGACCTGAGCTTTCTTGGCGGCGAGTCCACGCTCGAGGCCGTGCAGGAGAGCGAGATGCTCGTCCGGCGACATGGCTTCCGTAGCCTCCAACCGGTCAACCCCCCGCTCGTGGCGGCCGAGTTCGACCTGCAGGTCGCGGAGATCGCTTCAGCTCCCGACCGGGCCATCGCGCTGGACGCGACGCGTGCGGCAGCGAAGCTCGCGGCGAAGCGCGGCAAAGTCGCACGCGGAGGAAGCCCCCGTGTATCGCCTCAGGGGCAGCTGCGAGTGGGTGTGCAGACGGCGCGAAGCTGGTGGCTTCCGAGCCTCTCGGAAGCGGAGGCGCTCGGCGCATGGCACGGCTCGGCGCTCACCAGTTCGAGGCCGGCCGCCGCCTGGCCGAGCCGGAGCGCCTCGAGCGCGCCGAGGTCCTCTTTCGGGAGATGGGCGCGACGTGGTATGCCACGCAGGCCCGTAACGCTTCGGGAATTGAGGTTCGCTTGAGCGGCTCGCCGGCTGTGGGGGTTTGTATGAGCTGCAGCGGAGCGCTCAGTGCGAGTGCCCGCTTCTGCGAGTGGTGCGGAGCGCCTGTACCGAATCGCTGCCCCGCCTGCGGCGCGATGTCGGTACTGGGCGCGAGCTTCTGTGGTGCCTGCGGCAGTTCGCTCGAGGGAGCGGACCGATCACCGGATCCAGGACCACACCGCGACGAGGCGGTGAGGCAAGGGCGGGCTGACGGGGAACGCAAGCTGGTGAGCGTTCTCTTCTGCGACATCGTCGGTTCGACAGGCCTCTCGGAGCGCATCGGGGCGGAGGCGATGCACGACCT
>JBKKDD010000080.1:0-9335 GCA_046708705.1 Miltoncostaeaceae bacterium
GTACCGAGAGCTCCCCGAGACCGACCGCAGAGGCGCAAACCGATCCGTTCCAAACCGTGGGACATGTCGGCAAAGAAAAAGCCCGCCTGAGCGGGCTTTTCCAAGAATAGCGGGGGCAGGATTCGAACCTGCGACCTTCGGGTTATGAGCCCGACGAGCTACCAGACTGCTCCACCCCGCGGCGAACGATCATCTTGCCACAGGAGGGGTGAACCTTCAACCGGGCTCGGTCATCCGGATCGGGTCGCCGGTTGCGATCCAGCCGGGGCGCAGGACGCGGGCGTAGACGCCGAACAGGTTCTCCCGCGTGGTGGCGAGGGTCTTGAGGATGCGCGGGTCGCGCTCGGTGGTGTCGGGGTCGAGGGTCGTGACGACGCAGCGTTCGGTGTTGACGATCACCTCGATGGTGGCCTCGCCGATCGTCAGGCGTCGGCCGATCCAGGTGTCCTCGGCGAAGGGCGCCCCGCCGGCCGGCTCGACGAGGATGTTCGCGCGAAAGCGCCGGCGGTCGAGGTCTATTCCCACGGAGTCGCCCAAGGCGGCGAGCGACGGCTCGCCCAGGATGTGGAGGGGCGCTGCGTCCACGAAGGCCATCGGCGTGCGGTCGAGGACCGCGGGAGCATCGAGGCCGAGCGCGCCGGTCAGCTCCTCGGTCAGCTCGGCGTCGTCGACCGTGAACCCCCGGCCGCCGGGCGTCACGACGGTCAGCTCCTCCGCGGCCTCGCCGTTGCGGTAGGCGGCCGAGAAGCGCAGCATGCCGCTCGCCTGCCGCGCGGTCAGGGGCTTGTCGTTGCCGCGGACCGAGTACCGGCGGTCACCGAGGACGCCGAACGGACCGACGAATGCCCGCCGCAGGCGCTCGCCGCCGAACGACTTGACCGGGAACCGCCACAGGTCCGCGACGATTCCGAGCTCGTCGCTACCTCGTGGCAAGGAAGATGACCAGCACGATCAGGAATCCGAGGCCCGCGTACGCCCAGCGAAGCGCCTTCTGCTTCGCCGCGGCGATCTCACGGCTTGCCTGGCGGCGGCGCTCGACCGCGTCAGGATCGTCGGAGAGCTCGGGCCATTCCTCGTCGTCGTCCCACGCCATGTGGACCAGCCTAGCGCCCAAATGACGAAGGGCCCGCCGTGGCGAGCCCTTCGAAGACGCTTCTCTCTCTCTGGCCGGGTCAGGCGACTTCGCGAAGCCCCTGGGCCTCGACCAGGGCGGCCAGCTTCTGCAGCGACTGGTTCTCGATCTGGCGGATCCGCTCGCGGGTGACGTTGAACGTGCGACCGACCTCGTCGAGCGTGCGGGGGTGCTCGCCGCCCAGGCCGTAGCGAAGCTCGAGGACGCGGCGCTCGCGGTAGCTCAGCGTGTTCAGCACGTCGCGGAGGGCCTCGGACCGAAGCAGCGAGTCGGTGGCCTCCTCGGGGGACGGCGCTTTCTCGTCGGCGATGAACTGGCCGAACTCCGACTCCTCGTCGTCGCCCACCGGGCGCTCGAGCGAGACCGGGGTCTGGGCGCTGCGCTTGATCGACTCGATCTCGTGCAGGGGCAGCTCGGTGACCGCGGCGATCTCGGGGATCGTCGGCTCGCGTCCGAGCTCGGACAGGAGCTTGCGCTCGGCGCGGTTGATCTTGTTGAGCTTCTCGACGACGTGCACCGGCATCCGGATGGTGCGACCCTTGTCGGCGATCGCGCGGGCGACCGCCTGGCGGATCCACCAGGTCGCGTACGTGGAGAACTTGAAGCCCTTGCGGTAGTCGAACTTCTCGGCCGCGCGGACCAGGCCGATGGTGCCCTCCTGGATCAGGTCGAGGAACCCGAGGCCCTGGTTGCGGTAGTTCTTGGCGATGGAGACGACGAGACGCAGGTTGGCCTCGACCATCTTGCGCTTGGCCTCCAGGTCGCCCGACTCGATCCGCTTGGCGAGCTCGACCTCCTGCCGTGCGTTCAGCAGCGGCACCTTGCCGACGTCCTTGAGGAAGAGCTGCAGGGAGTCGGTTGTGGTCTCGTGCTTGAGGTTGAGCTTGCGGGGGCGGTCGGCCTCCTCGGCCAACTCTGCCACGCGGCGCTCGGCGTCGTCGTCCTCGAGCAGCTCGATACCCATCTCGTCGAGATCGGACGCGAGCGCGGCCACAGAGGGCGCGTCCAGGTCCGCCGTCTCGAGCGTCTGGGTGAGCTCACCGATGGCGACGAACCCGAACTCCTGGCCGCGCGCGATCAGCGTGCGGACATCGTCGTTGGCAAGCAATTCCTTGAGCTTCATCACTTCCTCGTTCTTCCTCTCAGTACACCGCCGCGCGATGCGAATCGAACACTCGTTCGAGTCTACCGCTTCACTTTGTAAAGTCAAGTGTCATCGGGGCTTCCCATCTCATATCGGCTGCGCCCGGGAAGGCCTTGAATGCGCGGGGGTGACGATGCGTTCTCGCCCGAGCAAACGAGTCCTTCCGATGGCAACTCTCCCATCCGCTGCTTAACCGACGGTTAAGTCGCGAGGGGCGCGGTGTAAACGTTGGCTACGGAGTTGTTGTGGAGCGACCGAACCGGCGCGCCAGCAATCCCAGTGGCGTGGCCGGTCCCAGGGCTTCCGCCCGTTGGAATCCGGACCTGGCCGAGCGGGCGTCGGCGCGGTAGACGGCGACCATGGCGGCGTTGAAGGCGAGCAGTTGGCTCGTGGGGTGGTCTGGCGCGAGTGCGGAGAGGGCGGTGCTCGCCCGCGCGAGGCCCTCGGGGCCGCTCGCGCCGTCGGTCATCGCCAGGCCCACCTGGGCCTCCAGCCGGCCAGGGTCCACCAGGAGCGCCCGTTGGAACGCGAGCTTCGCCGCGCCCAGATCGCCCACGCGCTGCGCGGCCATTCCGAGCTCGGTCCAGCGGGCCGGGCTGTCGGTCGTGGTGGCGAGCTCCTGCAGCCGCTCGATCTGCGCGGCGAAATCGGTGAGCTTGGCGATCTTGGCGGGCAGCGGGCGGTCCATGTAGAGGAACAGGCGCGGCAGGCCGCTCGGCGCAACCGACGCGGGCGGCGGCGGGGCGGGGGGCGTGTCGAGCACGGCGGCGCCGGTGAGCGCCCCCGCCACCACCACCACCCACGCGCCGAGCGCGATCAGCACGCCGCGGCGCGGCAGACGCCGTCCGGCGGCGGGGGTCGCGATCCGTATCGATTCGGAGCCGTCCATCCGACTGCATCGTGACGTGGGACGCCGCCGGTCTCAACTCCCCGCCGCCCCGGGCTGCCGGGACGACTTGCCCAGACCGCGTTCAAACTCGCGCGCCGGAAATCTCATGTTGGCGGCGGAGCGTGCCGATGTCACCCGAGAACTGTTCGCTGCACACGACCCAGGGAACCCCGATGATCGATCTCGGCCGAATCCTTCGCTACGCCATTGACATGGGCGCAAGCGACATCCACCTGAAGGTGCCCGCCTCGCCGGCGCTGCGCGTTCACGGCAAGCTCGAGCGCATCCCCAAGGCGCCCCCGCTTCGCCCCGAGGACACTGAGCGCTTCCTCAAAGAGATGATCGGGATGCACAAGGAGAAGCTGCAGGAGTTCGACGAGACCGGCGGTGTCGACTTCTCGCATGCTCGAGATGGGCTGGGCCGTTTCCGCGTCAACGCGTTCCGCCAGCGCGGCTCGGTGTCGCTGGTCATGCGGGCCGTGCCGTTCAAGGTCCCGGAGCTCGATGAGCTCAACCTGCCCGCCTCCATCCAGACGCTGGCCGAGGAGGAGCGCGGCATCGTGCTCGTCACCGGCACCACCGGCTCGGGTAAGAGCACCACGCTCGGCGCGATGATCGACCACGTCAACCGCACCCAGCACAAGCACGTCGTCACGATCGAGGACCCGATCGAGATCCTGCACACCGATCGCCTGTCCATCGTCAACCAGCGTGAGGTCGGCCTGGACACCGGGTCGTTCAGCGACGCCATGCGGCGCGTGATGCGGCAGGACCCGGACATCATCCTGGTAGGCGAGATCCGCGACCTGGTCACCATGGAGACCGCGCTGTCGGCCGCCGAGACCGGGCACCTCGTGTTCTCGACGCTGCACACCCTGGACGCCACCGAGACGATCAACCGCATCATCGGGTTCTTCCCGCTGCACCAGCAGCAGCAGGTGCGGTCCATGGTCGCGGGAACGCTCAAGGGCATCATCTCGCAGCGTCTCGTCCGCACGCAGGACGGCAACGGCCGTGTGCCGGCCTGTGAGGTCATGATCATGACCGGCCGTGCGCGCGACTTCATCCTGGACCCCGACATGACCGGGAACCTGTCCGAGGTCATCCGTGACGGTGAGTACTACGGCATGCAGACGTTCGACCAATCGCTGTTCGGGCACGTCAAGGCCGGCCGGATCACGATCGACGAGGCCATGCGCTCGGCGTCGAGCCCGCACGACTTCAAGCTGATGCTGGAGGCCGGACAGGCCCGCCGCGGCGACGCCGTCGACCTCAAGGAGCCCGTCAGCTAGGCACCAGTTGTTTACGACCGGCCCGGATCGCGCTAAAATCCCCGTCCGTGGACGCTGACAGCTCCATGGACACCTCGACCGCCGAATGCCCAGTCCTTGCGACCGCGCGGATCGTGTCCGGAAAATGGACGCTACTGGTCCTTCGCGACCTCGCAGACGGTCCGTGTCGATTCACGACGCTCGAGCGGTCGCTCGCGGGGATCAGCCCGCGGTCCCTCTCGCAACGTCTCCGGGTGCTCGAGGAAGAGGGCGTGATCGCCCGCCAGGTCTTTCCCGAGTCCCCGCCGCGCGTGGAGTACCGGTTGACGGCCAAGGGCCGCGACCTGGCGCCGATCGTGCAGGCCATGCGGCTGTATGGCGAGCAATGGCTCGCGGCCGATTGCGCGAACGGCACGGGCGCGAGCGACCGCGTGCCCGCCGCCGTCGCCGACTGACACTGCCGACGGTCCGTTTCGCTGCGCGCTGCCGGCGCCGGCCTGGCCCTGTTGATCGGGTGCGTGCCGGCGTGGGGGAACTCCTCAGACGTGGTCGGCCGCTCGGTTCAGGGAAGACCGATCACGGCGATTCGGGTCGGTGACCCCGCGGCGGCGACCAAGATCCTGATCGTTTCGGATGCATCCACGGCGAAACGAGTGCGCAGCGATCCCCGTCCTGGACCGTCTGGTTCGTTCCGCGCCGATTGCCGGGGTCGAGCTGTGGATCGTGCCGACCGTCAACCCGGACGGGCGTCGCCTGGGGACGCGCGGCAACGCCCACGGGGTCGCCTTGAACTTCGCAGCGGGCTGGCGGCGGGATCTCGCGCCCGGCGCGGCGCTATGCCCGTTTGGTCGGGCTTTCCTTCCTGCCGCTCGCCGCCCTGCCCGGCGCCGCAACCGAGTGGACCAAGGCGAGAATCCCGAGCGCACGCGCCTTCGTCGTCGAGCTCCCCGCCGGGCGCGCGACCGTCGCGTCGCAACGGCGCCACCCTGCGCGCCCTGCATCTGCTCTCCGAACAGGCCGCACAAAGTCTGGCTGGAGCGCCATGTCGGAAGGTTGATTTCGCGTCCTGAGAACCCCGATGAGCAAACGGTTCCCAGGCGAACCGTGTCAGGCACGCTTTACTGAACGTTAACGTTAGCCCGGGCGGCGGGAGCGGAGGAAGCGCAGGGGGAAGTAGAGGCTGTGCGGCAGGCGCCGGCGCATCACTTTGCGCAGCTCCTGCTGGCCCTCCTCATCCAGCAGGTGGGCCATGTGCGTGCGGCCCAGGACCGCCCACATCGCCTCCTCGTCGTCCATGACGGCGGCGAGTTGCACGTCGCGCTCCTCGGGGCGCAGCAGGCCGGCGTCGGCGAACGCGCGCATGTCGTCGGCGTCCTGCGGGATGCTGGCCAGGGTCGCGCGGCCGATCAAGGTCATCGGGGCGCGGCGGGCGATCACAGCGATCATCGCCGCGACGAAGGCCGAGTCGACTGGGCGCAGACGATCGAACGCGCTGACGCTCGCGATGAACCGCCCGCCCGGACGCAGGACGCGGTAGACCTCCGTGAGCGCCGCCGGCAGGTTCTGGATCTCCTCG
Organism: Miltoncostaeaceae bacterium; assembly: GCA_046708705.1. GTDB lineage: Bacteria > Actinomycetota > Thermoleophilia > Miltoncostaeales > Miltoncostaeaceae > CALMEC01. Next base: position 6,013 of record JBKKDD010000080.1, read on the forward strand.
AGCACGAGGCTCGCCAGCACGCAGTCGAAGCTCTTGTCCGGGATGTCGACCATGCGCTCGGCAGAGGCGCGGACGAACGCCATCGGCACGTCCGCGGGCGCCCGCTCACGCGCGACCTCGAGCACACGCCGGTTGACGTCGACGCCAACCACCATGCCGGTCTCGCCGACCACCCGCGCGGCTGAACGCCCCGCGCCGCCCGACCCGCAACCCAGGTCCAGCACCCGCTCGCCCGCGACCAGCGCGGCCCATGCGACCAGGCTGTCGTACAGGTGCACGCCGCTGTTGCCCTGCAGGGTCGCGACGCTGTCCTCGGTGGCGGTCGGATCGAGCGTATGGACGGCGTCGTAGAAGGCCGCGGCGACCGGGCCGGCGAACCGCTCGCCGGCATGGATGCGCGTACGAACCGCCGCCAGACGCTCGGCGGGATCCGCCGCGGGGGCGACGACCGGTTCCTGAGCGCCTGCCTCGGTCAGATCGTGACCCAGCCCGTTTCGATCGCGTTGCCGTCCGCCAGCTCGCAGCGCAGGCTCACCGGCCCGGGGCGAACTCCGGTCGCCTGGAACCGCCCCAGCTCATCCGTCTCAAGGGACAGATCGGCGCCCGGGAACCGGAGGACCACGCGGGCCGGTCCCGGGGGAACGATCTGTCCGACGATCGAGCGCTTGGAGCGCTCGACCGCGACCTCGACCTCAATGGCGATGCCGTCCGGCGTCTCGAACGTGAGCGTCCGCCATCCGCCGCCGGTCGAGCGAACTCCCGCAAGCTCCGGCTCGAGCGCGGAGTCGCGCAGCAACTCGGCCAGCTCGGCGTCGATGTTGCGCCAGGCCAGAGCCGAGCGCGCGGCGAGCGTCGCCTCGGGCGGGATGGGATCGACGCGACCGAGCAGCTTCGCGAGCTCTTCGAGCAGGGCGTCATCGTCTTTCTTGGGGTCGGTCATCGCGACGCCTTCGTCTCATGCGGGGATGTGGGTGCGGGCATCGTTGGAATCATGCCTTCATTGAGTCGGTTTGTGGTCGGCTGATACATGGCAGATCAGGCGCCGACGACACCCTCGACGGCGAGTTCCGTTCGCAGACGTTCCAGACAGCGTTGGCGGGTCGGTCCGATGCTGCCGATCGGCATGTCGAACGCCTCGCTGACGTCTTCGTAGCTCGGGGGAGGCTCGGCGACCAGGATGCGCAAAAGCCGCTGGCAGCGGTCCGGAAGCCGCCCGAACGCCCGCCACAGCGCGGTATCGCGCTCACCCGCCAGCAGGTCGGCGTCGATCTCGGCGGGCGCCGAGGGCAGGTGGCGGTCGAACGTCGCCTCGTCGTCCACCGGCACGGTCCGACCGGCGTAGCGCAGCCCCGCCATGCACTCGCGCCGCGCGGTGGTCGCGAGCCACCCACCGAGCCGTTCCGGGTCGTGCAGCCTTCCCAGATTCTCGACCAGGCGCAGCCAGGTCGTCTGGACCACATCCGCCGTGGCGGCGTGGTCGAGTCGAAACGACCGCACGGTCGCCCAGACCAGCCCCTCGAACTGCGCGACGATCAGCGCCCAGGCATCGTGGTCACCGTCCATCGCGGCGCGTACAAGTGTCGAAATGCTTCCCGTGCGCACCCGCCAACTCTATCCAGCGCCCATCTCACCTGAGTGGCGAGTCGATCGTCACCCCCATGTCGGGCATGAACCAGCCAGAGGCCAGCACCGTCGCCAACGCCGCCCGCGCCGACCCTGACGCGGCGACGTTCTGCGCGACGAGCCCCGCCACCTGCGGCGCCGCGAAGGACGTCCCGCTCCAGATCGCGATCGGCGTCGGGTCGCCCGTCCAGTCGTCCGTCTGGGATGTGCCGGGCTCCTCGACCCCCGACACGAAGGTGCTGACGACACCGCTGCCGAGCGTGGACGCATCGATCCACGCGCCGTGGTTGGAGTACGGAGCCGGGCCGCCGGACGTCGACCTGGCCGCGACCGCGACGACCCGGCGAAAGGCGCCTGGCCAGCACGGCCGTGTATCCCCGTCGTTGCCGGCGGCGGCGATGATCACGACCTCGTCGGGAATCATCTCGAGCGCAGCGGCAAGGGCGACGGGCGGTCGGTCGGCGAAGCTCTGCTGACCCAGCGACAGATTGATGATGTGCGCGCCGTCGTCGAGCGCGGCGCGGATCATCGCGCAGGCGACGTCCACCTCCGAGCCGATGCCGTCGGCGTCGAGCGCCCGGTAGACGCGCACGTCCGCGGCGGGCGCCACCTGGCGGATCACCCCGGCGACGAACGTTCCGTGGCCCGCGCCGAAGTCCAGACCGGCGGGACTCAACGTGTCGAGCTGGTCGAAGCGCCCGTCGACCGCGACGACACCGGCAAGGAACGTCTGGTGCACGGTATCGGCACCATCGGCGATCCCGGTGTCGATGACCGCGACGATCACGCCCTTGCCCGCCGACGGGTCGTCGGGGAACGGCAGTTGTGACGCGGTGGGCTTGCCCGGCCCCGCCTCTCCGCCCTTGACCACCGGCCCGGCGGGCAGGACGTGGTTGCAGCCGGCCTCGATCGTCGCGGCGTGCAGCGCCGTCATCGCCGTGACGAGCTCCGCGCTCGACACCCGTAGCCGGCTGATCGGCAGGCGGTGCTCGGTCGTGGCGCACGCCACCTCGTCGGGCCCCGCGAAGGCGATGCCGGCTTCCATCAGCACCTTGGCGGCGTCGTGGGCGTCCGCGGATCGCACGAGCAGCTCCTCCGTGACGATCAAGACGCTGTCGCCGGGCGCGCGGTCGATGCTGCTACGAGCGAACTCGGTGTCGCCTCCGTCTCGCGTACGCGCATGGCGCTCGATCACGGCGTCGACGATCGTCTCGCGATCCTTGGCGTCGGAGAGCGCTCGCTCCTGCCGCTCCACGATGGCGCGGTCCTCCTTGGACTGCTCGAATCCCTGCTCCTGATCCATGGTGTCCTCCCGGTCGGGCTGGCTCATAGGATGCGCTCAGACGCGTGTCCGACGCGACGATCGCATGTTATGGGGGAGAGACGGAAGACCCACTGCTGATACGAGTGGAGGCGGCGTGGCGGGCGGCCCGCGACGATCCCCGCCGCGCGCGGCGCGAGGCCGACGCGGTCATCGCCGCGTGCGGCCCCGCGGACGTCGAGGCACGGGTGGCGGCGCTGCGCGTGCGCGGATGGGTCGAGCGGGTCGTGTTCTCGCACGAGGCCGCGCTCGCCACGCTCGGCGAGGGGACCCGGCTTGCGCGCGCCCATCGGCTGGGCCCGCGGCTGGCCCAGGTCCAGACCGCGCGCCCCTCGGTGTGGCTCCAGATCCGCGACTACGCGGCCGCCCCGCGTGATAG
>JBKKDD010000081.1:0-3526 GCA_046708705.1 Miltoncostaeaceae bacterium
TGAGACGTCACTTTACCGCGGCCGTGGCGGGACACCGCCGGGAGCGGTGATCCCCGCCACGACCCATGCGATCCCGGGAGGTCAAGGGATCGCATTCGCTCGTCCTGCCGCATGACCGCAGGACGAAAAGGTGGTGGGAGCCCCACACGGGGCCCCCACCTGCGAAACGTGGGTCGACGCTACGGTCCGGTCGACGGACGCGGGTGCTTCACGTCGAAGCCCGAGACGGGCGTCGCGACGTACGGGAAGCTCGACAGGAACGACTGGTCGTTCGTGTCGACGCCGTCGCCGAGCTTGGCGGCGTTCGCCGTGGGCTCGGGGAGGCCGAACGTCTTGGCGAGGACACCGGCGACAGCCTTCTCCTCGATGTCGACGACATCGTCGGCCAGACGGCGACCGTTGGGGAAGCCCTGCGCGTCAGCGGCCAACGCGCCGAGGCGGTTGGGCTGGGCGGTCGGGGCGATCGCCAGGTTGAGCCGCAACAGGTCGGCCAACTTCGGCTTGGAGCCGATCTGCGTGACCAGGCCGGTCGGGTTTCCGGGCGGAAGGCCCTTGAGCAGCACCGTGACCAGGTCCTGCCGGTTGCTCGTCGGGGCGTTGACCACGCCGGGGAACAGCAGGTTGATCGCCGCGGCGAGCTCCGGGTTGGTGTAGTGCTTCAGGAACTTCGCGTCCTCGGAGGGGTCGGTGGCGTTCCAGCGGTCCTTCTTGCCGAGCGGGATCACGACCTCGTTGATGAGCGGGTTGCCGAGGCGTGACACCTGACGCCATTCGACCTTGACCCGGGAACTGCCCTTGCCGACCGAGACCGGAATCAGGCGCTCCGTGGTCGAGTACACACCGACCACCGACGAGGGACTCGCCGGGTCGGTCGGGACACGACCGTTCTTGGTCAGATCCGACTTGGGCACCTGGATCGCGATGGAGTGGGTGTTGTAGCCGGTCAGGCCGTCGTCACCGCCGCCCATGTCGCCGAAGCCGATGTTGGGGCGACCCGGCGTGTCGATGTTGATCAGGTCGAACGTGGCGCCGAGGTCCACGAAGAACGGATCGTCGCGCTGTCCGGCGAACACCTTGCCCCCACCGGGGGTCGAGTGGACCGCCGCGGCGGCCAGGTCGGCGTAGTTGGGCGTCGACTTGGGTCCGACGTTGTTCGGCGGCGACAGCAGCTTGCGGCCGAGCGGCTTGATCGAACGGACCTTGCCGTTGCCCTTGAACGTCACCTTGCTGACGTCATACGTCTGCACGACGTTCAGGTTCTTGTAGACGCCGTTCTCGAACGTGACGGTTCCGCTGTTGTAGAGGAAGCTGTCGGGGTTGTTGATCTTGGTGTGGAACTTGAACCGGTAGGCGATGTCTTCCTTGCCGTCGCCCGTGTTGTCGATCTTGATCTGGTACCGGACGTTGTCGGAGAACCCGTAGAAGTTCGGGCCACCGGCCGGCTCCTCGAACGGGATGAAGTTCGCCACGAGCGTGGCGGTGTCCGAACGGTCGGGGCTGACGAACGCGTAGACGTCCGTGTTGTCGGCGGTCGGGTCTTGGCTGATTCCGGGGGCTTCGCGGTGACTCGAACCCCCCGCGAATGTCGGGATCACGGTTGCGGCCGCGGCTGCGGCCAGGAGGGGGGCGATTGTCAACGCCCCGCGTCGTGAAACGCGCACGTGTGTCCTTTCGTGGTCATGGTCGAGGCCGGAGGGCACTCGGTGGTTACGAGACTCATTACGAGCGACCCAGCGTGCCGGATCACCCCGGGTTTCGGTCGGCGAAATGGCCAATTGGCCGACGGTCAATTGGCCGAAGCGTTGACAGGCCCTGGGCGACGTTCGCCCAGGGCCGCACCCTGCTCGCGCGAACGCTCCGGCCCACGGCGCCTCATCGGCACTTGGCCGGGCCCCGGGACAGTGCAGGCAACCCGCCGTCCTCGCGCACGGGGCCGGCGTCCGCATCGGTCATTTGGCTGACGCGACGTCATTTGACCAAGCCGACGGTCAATTGGCTGTTCGCGACGGTCACATGTCACGGGAACGACACAATCTCTCTGAACACCGGTGGTGACCGATGGTCATTGACCGTCCTTCCGGACAGCCGTCCGTCAGCCCGCGGTGAGCTCGGCCAGCGTGGACTTGGCGGTCTCGGACCAGCGGACCGAGAAACGTGGGTTGAGGTCAAGCGCGCGACGCAGGTACCCGGCTGCCGCCTCCGCGTCGCCGGCGCATCGGGCCGCCATGCCTGCGTGGAAGAGCATCGTCGCGTCCTGGGTTCCGATGCGCAGGCTGCGGCGGGCGTAGCGCAAGCCCTCCTCGCAGCGGCCGGAGCGGGTCAGCACCCATCCCAGCGCGTCGTCGCCGATCACGCCGGGACGAAAGGCGTGCCCCCGTCGGGCCTTCGCGACCTGCGCTGCATCCGGGCGGGCGAAATCGGCCTCGACCTGCGCCTGGTCCAGATCGAGCTGGACGCCGTTGACGGCCTCGCGCGCGTCGATCTGACGGCTGAGCTCGAGTGCTTCCGTGGCTGCGGCCCGGTTTCCGCGGGCCTCCTCGATCTCGGCCAGACTCGACGCCGAGCCGGCGATCTGCTGGATTGCCAGGGCCTTGCGGTAGAGCGCAGCGGCCTCGTCGAGCCGTCCCGTCACCGCCTGTACATGGGCGTCGCCCGCAAGTGCAATCGCGTCGTTGGGCGCCGTGACACGGGCGGCGCGCATCTCGCGCCGAGCACCGTTCAGGTCGCCGCTTCCCAACCGCAACAGGCCGAGCTGCACCTGCGCCCATGCGCGGTCACCGGATCCCGCGCGCGCCGCATCCACCGCCTGGTCCATCAGGGCGATCGCGAGGGCGCGCTCTCCGCGAAGCTCCGCGGCGTATGACGCGCGGCTGTAGGAGGACAGGTCCGGGCGCGACTGGAGGCGTGTCTCGGCGGTGACAAAGCCATCCTTGTAGCGCCCGAGCTCGATCTGCGCGTCGGTGAGGATCTCGAGGCTCGCGAAGCGATCGGGGGCGAGCCGCAGGGCTTTGGTGGCCGGTGCGACGGCGTCGGCGAAGCGGTGGCGTGCGTTGGCGAGGGTCGCCAGGGACTCCAGCGCCAATACGTTGTCTGGATTGATCGCCAAGGCGGCACGGGCGGCGGAGTCCGCCCGGTTGTACCACGTCGAGTCGGCGGTTTCTTTGACCCGGGTCAACGACGCCGAGGCCAGGTTGGCGAGCGCGTCGTCGTTGTTCGGCTCGTCACGCAGCACCTGCTCGGCGCGGGCGATCTGCTCGGCGGCGGTCTGTGGACCCCGCGCGGTGGCGGTCGCCGGGTTGGAGCCACGTGAGCCATTCGCAAGCATCACCGTGACAACGGCAACGACGGCGGCGGCGGCGACAACGGTGATGATCGAGCGCACTCTCATCGAAACGATTTTCTCCAAAGGGTGAAGGGGTGGGGGCCCCGTGTGACCGGGGCCCCCGGGGGGAGCGCACCCCACACCAACGGGGCGGTCGACCGACCCGGGTGCTTCACAACGAACCCCGCGACCGGGGGCCCAACG
>JBKKDD010000082.1:0-4634 GCA_046708705.1 Miltoncostaeaceae bacterium
TGGTCGGCCATGACCTGTTTGCTGTCGTACAGCAGGCGACCGATCAGCGTGCTCTTGCCGTCGTCGACCGAGCCGCAGGTGACGAGGCGACACAGGTCCACACGGTCGACCTCGAGCGGGCTCAGAAGTACCCCACCCGCTTGCGATCCTCCATGGCGGCCTCGCTGGCGCGGTCGTCGGCGCGGGTCTCGCCGCGCTCGGTGATGCGGGTCGCGGCGATCTCGGTGACGACGTCGCGCAGCGTCATAGCCGTCGACGCCACCGCCCCGGTGCAGCTCATGTCCCCCACCGTGCGGAACCGCACGGACTCGGTGAACGGCTCCTCGTCGGCGGTGCGCTCCACCACGTCGCTGGCCGCGTAGAGCATGCCGTCGCGCGCGAACACCTGACGCTCGTGGGCGAAGTAGATCGACGGCAGCGCGATGTCCTCGCGGGCGATGTACTCCCAGACGTCGAGCTCGGTCCAGTTGGAGATCGGGAACACGCGCACGTGCTCGCCCTTGCGCACGCGGCCGTTGTAGAGGCTCCAGACCTCGGGGCGCTGGGCACGCGGGTCCCACTGGCCGAAGTCGTCACGGAAGCTGAACACGCGCTCCTTGGCCCGGGCGCGCTCCTCGTCCCTGCGGGCGCCGCCGATGGCGGCGTCGAAGCCGTGCTGGGCGATCGCGTCCAGCAGCGTCGTGGTCTGCAGTTGGTTGCGCGAGGACCGCGGGCCGCTCTGCTCGGTCACGCGGCCGGTGTCGATGGATTCCTGCACGGAGGCAACGATCAGCCGCTCACCGAGCTCTGCCACGCGGGCGTCGCGGTACTCGATGACCTCAGGGAAGTTGTGTCCCGTGTCGATGTGCATCAGCGGGAACGGGAAGCCCGCCGGGCGAAACGCCTTCTCGGCCAGTCGCAGCAACACGGCCGAGTCCTTGCCGCCCGAGAACAGCAGCACGGGCCGGTCGAGCTGGGCCGCGACCTCGCGCATGATCGCGATGGCCTCGGCCTCCAGGATCTCCAGGTGCTCGTGGGTGCTCACGGGGAGTCCGCTCCGGCCGCGGGCACGAGGTGACCCATCCGCACGGTCCGCCGCCACGCCCATACCGCCAGCACGATCGGCAGGCCGACGATGACGTACGGCGGTATCTCGTAGCCCGCCTTGGTGATCAGGCCCATGCCCGCTGCCAGCAGCACGATGCCCAGGGCCGGGCGCAGGCCGCGCTCGGGCATGCGGTTGGCCAGGTGGCTGCCGACCCACACGCCCGGAATCGAGCCGATCATGATCGAGCCCGCCAGGGCGAAGTCGATGTTGCCCGAGGCGAAGTGCGCGACGCTGGCCGCCCACAGGAGCACCGCGGCGTGGAAGACGTCCGTGCCGACGACCCGGTGCGGGGTCAACCGGAACAGCATGATCAGAAACAGCGCGATCAGCGCGCCCGATCCGGCGGAGGTGACCCCCAGGACGAAGCCGACCAGCACGCCGACGCCGACGGCGGCGACCTTGTGCCGGGCCTGCAGGTCGATCGTGCGGCGCTCGCGCGCATGCGCGTCGGTCGAGAACAGCGCGCGCCACAGCACCGCCACGCCGGTCAACAGGAGGGCGGCGGCGACCATGCCGAGGATGATCGAGTCGAAGCGCGCCCCGGCCTTGCGCTCGATGATGTCGAGCACCCAGACGCCGGCGATCGTGGACGGGATGCTGCCGATGCCGAGCCACAACGAGATCCCCATGTCCACGGAGCCCTTGCGGAAATGGGTCCAGCCCCCGACGGTCTTGGTGACCGCCGCGTAGAAGATGTCGGTGCCGATCGCGAGGATGGGCTTGATCCCGAACACGATGATGAGCAGCGGCGTCATCAGCGAGCCGCCGCCCATGCCGGTCGTGCCGACCAGGATGCCCACACCGAACCCGAAGACGATGAGCAGCAGTGTCTCGGTCACCGCGCTCCCGTCTCCTCAGTTATATTCAAACGTGATCGCTCCGATAATCCAAAGTTATACCATCAGGGTGCCGAGATCCACCATTGGGTATCGCCCCCTCCGCCCAATTGACCGAATCACGATGGTGTTTGTGGTGTTTTACCTGTACGATGGCCCAATGGCAAGTGGCGAGGGCCATGACATTGCGACCCCGGCGGCGCCGAGCGCGCCGCCCTTGGTCTTCTACCCCGCGTTTCTCGATCTGACCGGCAGGGGCTGCCTGGTCGTGGGCGGCGGCCCCGTGGGCACAGAAAAAGCCGAGAAGCTCCTGGACGCCGGCGCGGACGTCCGGCTGGTGAGCCCGCAGATCACACCCGAGCTGGCGGCGCTCGTCGCCGCGGGCGCGATCGGGACGTTCCATCGCCGCGGGTACGAGACGGCCGACCTGGACGGGTCCCTGCTCGTCATCGCGGCGACGAGCGACGCGGACGTCAACCTGCGGGTGTGGCGGGACGCCGAGGCCCGCACGATGCTCGTCAACGTGGTCGATGTGCCACCCCTGTGCAACTTCATCGTCCCGTCGATCATGCGCCGCGGCGAGCTTGCGGTCGCCGTCTCGACCGGTGGCGCCAGCCCGGTCGTAGCACGGGCGGTGCGCGAGCGCATCGCGTCCGAGATCGGGCCGGAGTGGGGCGAACTGGTCGACCTGATGCGCCAGACCCGCGAGGAGCTGAAGCTGCGGTTCACGACAATGCCGACGCGGGCGGCGGCCGTCGAGCATCTGCTCGAGACCGATATCGTGGATCGGCTCGCCACCGGCGATCGTGACGGCGCCCTCGCGCTGATGCGCGAGCACCTGGGGATCGGAGTCCCGGCATGACGGTCGGCACGGTGGCGCTGGTCGGCGCGGGTCCGGGCGACCCCGGCCTCATGACGGTCCGTGGCCTGCGGCTGCTGCAGCAGGCGGAGGTCGTCGTCCACGATCGCCTCGGCACCGAGGCACTCCTGGAGCTCGTGGAGCCGGGCTGCGAGCTGGTGGACGCGGGCAAGGCGCCCGGCCGGCACGGGATGAGCCAGGAGCAGATCTCGGACGCGTTGATCCACCATGTCCGCCGCGGCAAACGGGTGGTGCGGTTGAAGGGCGGCGATCCGTTCGTGTTCGGGCGTGGCGGCGAGGAGGCCCTGGCGCTCGCCGAGGCGGGCATCCCCTGCACGATCGTGCCGGGGGTCAGCAGCGCGGTGGCGGTCCCCGCAGCGGCCGGCATCCCGGTGACCCATCGCGGTCTCGCGCGCACGGTCACGTTCGCAAGCGGCCATGACGACCCCGGCGCTCCCGCCGCCAGGGCGCGGTGGCAGGCGCTGGGTCAGGTACCCGGAACGCTCGTGCTCCTGATGGCGATGTCCAACCTGCAGGCGATCGCCGACGCGCTGGTCGCGGGTGGTCGGGCCGCGGACGAGCCCGCCGCGGCGGTCATGTGGGGCACGACCGAGCGCGAGCGCCATGTGACCGCGAGCTTGGCGACGCTCGCGGCGGCGTGCCGCACCGAGGGAATTGGCAACCCGGCCGTGGTGGTCATCGGCCCGGTGGTCGCCATCGGCGACCTGCTGGCGTCAACGCTCGCCGCGGCGGTGGACCACGACCCCGCCCACGATGGTGGCAACGACGCCCAGGGCGCGGTCCAGCACGACAACGTCCCCGGCGGCGCCGGGGCGTAGCCCGCCCAGATCGGCGCGCCCCAGCAGGCGCGCCGGCGTTGCGGTCACGGCCCGGATGGCCTCACCGATCGGGCAGCCGGTCATCGCCACGGCGTTGCGCACGCAGGCATCCATGCCGGTCAGCGATCCGGCCAGAGCGCCCTTGCTCGTCCGGCACGCCTGCCCGTCGGACACGACCTCGCGACCGGCAAGCCGGTACGCGCCGGGTGGAGCGCCGAGCGCCGCCACCGCGTCCGAGACGAGCATCCGCCGCTGTGGTCCCAACGCATCCCACGCGAGGCGCAGTATCTGCGGGTCGACGTGGAGCCCGTCCGCGATCAGGCTCGCCGTTACCGGCAGGCCACCGGCCAGCGTCGCTCCGACCAGCCCGGGTTCGCGCTGATGCATCGGCCCCATCGCGTTGTACAGGTGGGTCACCGCCGTCGCACCCGCGGCGACCGCCGCGAGGGCCTGCTCCGCGGTCGCGTCGGAGTGACCGGCCGCGACGACGACCCCGCGCGCGGCAAGCGCGCGGATCACCGCGAGCGCGCCGGGCAACTCCGGGGCGAGCGTGACCATCGCCACCCCGGCCCGGCGGGTCCACCCGCTGACGAGCGTCGCGGACGGCGGCACGACGAGCGCAGGGTCGTGGGCGCCCGCCCGGCCCCGCGCGATCATCGGCCCCTCCAGGTGCAGGCCGATCGGCCGCGCTCCCCGCCATCCGGCCGGCGGACCGGCCGCGAGCACCGCGAGCGCCCGCCCGACGGTCGCGGGCGGGCAGGTGACGATCGTCGGGAGGAAGCTCGTGACCCCGTACCGCGGCAACGCCGTTGCCACGTCCCACAGCCCGTCCGGATCCGACGTCAGGTCGATGCCCACCGCCCCGTTGACCTGCAGGTCAACGAACCCCGGCGCCACGACACACCCGGTCGCGTCCAGGTTCGGCCCGCTCGCGCCGACGCTCGACCGAACGCCCGCCACGCGCCCGCCCCCCATCACCAGATAGGCTGCCACGCGCCCCCGCGTCCGCCCCA
>JBKKDD010000083.1:0-3774 GCA_046708705.1 Miltoncostaeaceae bacterium
GCCGGGGTGTGGCGGCGGGGTCGACGCCGGAGCGGCGGTGTCCGGCGTCGGCTCGGTCAGGCCGTCTGCCGCCGATCTCCCGAGCTGGGTCCCGCAGGCCTATCGCGAGCATGTCGTCGCCGGAGCGGTCGCCGGCGGGGTACCCCCGATCGTACTCGCCGCGCTGCTGCAGGCTGAATCCGGCTATGACCCTGGAGCCGTCAGCCCGGCGGGAGCGCAGGGTATCGCGCAGTTCATGCCGGCCACCGCGCGCGGCATGGGCCTGCGCGATCCCTTCGACCCGCAGCAGGCGATCCCGGCCGCCGCGCGCTTGCTGGGCGGCCACCTGCGTCGCTTCGGGTCGATTCCGCTCGCGCTCGCCGCCTACAACGCGGGACCGGGCGCCGTACTTCGCTTCGGCGGCGTTCCGCCGTACGCCGAGACCCGCGCCTACGTCGCCCGCATCATGGCGCTCGCCGGCGACCCCACGATGACCGGCCCGATCGACTCAGGCGGCGTCGGCGGCGTCACGCTCGTACGGATGGGGGATCTGCTCGCATGAATCGGCGCTGTTCGGGGTTCTTGGGGACGAGACGTGGGACGATGTGACGAGTTCGAGATGTGACGTGCCTGCCGTGCGCTGACAACTGTGCATCGGTAATTGGCGACTGGGGAGGCCGGGTGGCGGGACGGATCACGGTCAGCGGAGGGCGGGCTTCGCCGGCCCGCCACCAGGGACCGAACCGCGGAACGCCTCGGGAGGGGTCCGCGGGGAGGACCCGCCCTCCCCGCTAGCTCGTGTGGGAATCGCCATGGCAGTCACGGATACCAAGCCCGAGGCCCGGCGCTTCACCCTGGCGACGAGGTCATGCGGATGGCCGAGGTCGGCATCCCTCGGCGAGGACGAGAAGGTCGAGTTCCTCGACGGGATCGTGTGGATCGTGACCCCGCAGGCCTCGACCACGGTGACGCCATCACAGGGCTCACCATGACGCTCGTGCGAACGTGCCCGGCGAGCGTCCTGGTGCGACCGCAGTGTCCACTCGTCGCCGGTGGGTACAGCTGCCCGAGCCGGACTTCGCGGTGCTGATTCGAGTACGGGACGTCCTGCCGCCCGTGCGCAACGCCTGAGCCACACCTGCAACCCACTTGGGGGAAGGGAGTCGGTCGTCGAGGGCGAAACCCGACAGGGTCGAGGTGTCACGCCTCGCCCGACTACCCACGCTTCCAAGGGGGGCACGTGCAACAACAGTTCATTCTGTGGCTTGCCGCATTGCCGCTCGTGCTCGCGATGTTCCGTGCGATCACGATCGGCGATCGGCTCTACGCCACGGTGCAGGCCGGCAGAGCCGGCGGGCACCACAACCAGCTCGTCAACGCGACCCTGGCGGGCCTGACCTTCGTCGGAATCCTGCTGTTCCTGGTCATCGGGGCCGGGGGCCCCGGGCAGATCGAGGATCCGCTCGCACTGATCCTGATGGCGTTCGGCGGTTTCGTCGTGTCGGCCTACATGGCCGCGGGCTTCCGCACCACCAACTGGCAGAAGTTCCTCGCGGCGGTGTTCCACGAAGCCGCGCTGTACTGGCTGGTGCTCGGCGTCTGCCGGGTCATCCTGCTGCTGACCGACCGTCCCGCGCCGGCTCAGGGCGCGCCCGCGACGCCGACGCTCGCGTTCCTGACCGTCGTGGTCTGGGGTGTCCTGGCGCTGGTCACGTTCTCGCTGGTGGTCGGCACCGCCTCGCGCATGATGCGCAAATAGCACTCTCCCGCCCGTGCCCGGCCACCCAGCGTGGCCGGGCCGGGTCGGTTTGACGCGGGCCGACCTATACTCGGAGTGGTGTCCGCCCGCACCGCCTCGTTGCGCGACCAGATCGCCCGCCTGCCGAACAGCCCCGGCGTCTACCTGTACCGCGACGCCGCCGACAACGTGCTGTACGTCGGCAAGGCCAAGTCCTTGCGCAAGCGCGTCCTTTCGTACTTCCAGGCGCCCCTGACGCCGCGGGACCCGTTCTCGCTCAGCCCGCGCAGCGGCGTCCATCCCAAGACCGCCGAGCTCGTCGAGCGGATCGAGCGGATCGAGACACTCGTGACCGGAGGCGAGAGCGAGGCGCTCATCCTGGAAGCCAATCTCGTCAAGCGCCACCGGCCCCCGTTCAACATCCGGCTGCGCGACGACAAGAGCTACCCGTACATCGGGATCAGCCTGGACGAGGCCTACCCCCGCGTGTACTTCACCCGTGAGCGCCACCGTCGCGACCGCGTGTACTTCGGCCCGTTCTCCAACGCGTCCAAGGTCCGCGAGACGCTCAACGTGCTGGCGCGCATCTTCCCGTCACGCCCCTGCGAAGGCCCCGAGCCCGGTCGCCCCTCGGGCGTCCCGTGCCTCGATTACCACATCAAGCGGTGCCTGGCGCCGTGCGTGGACTACGTCACCAAGGCCGAGTACCGCGAGCTGACCGACCAGATCATCGCGTTCCTGTCCGGTCGCTACAAAGGCCTCGAGCGCGAGCTCGAGCGGAAGATGCACGACGCCGCGCGGGCCCAGGAGTTCGAGCAGGCCGCCATCCACCGCAACCGCCTGGGCGCCGTACGGCACCTGATGGAGCGCCAATCGGCGACCAACGAGTCCATGGGGACGCTGGACGTGATCGGTATGGCCCTCGAGTACGACGCCGCCAACGTGCAGGTGCTGCAGGTCCGCGACGGCGTCATGCAGGACCGACAGTCGTTTCACCTGGAGCTCGCGGGCGAGGACGACCCGGTCGCGGTCATCGAGCAGTTCGCGATCGAGTACTACGCGCTCGCGATCGCGATCCCGCCCCTGGTCGTGCTGCCGCGCGGCGTGTCCGGTGTCGCGCTGGCGGAGCTTTTGAGCGAACGCAGGGGCAGCCGGGTCGAGGTCCGCCACGCCGAGCGCGGCGACAAGCGGCGCCTGGCCGATCTGGCCGCCCGCAATGCCGAGTTCGCCCTGGATCAGGACCGCACCCGCCAGCAGCTCGCGCGCGACCGCCGCCGCGACGGGCTCGCCGAGCTGCAGCGCGCCCTCGACCTGCCGGCGCCGCCGGTGCGCATCGAGTGCTACGACATCTCGAACCTGGGTCCGACCTACGCGTCCGCCTCGATGGTTGTGTTCCAGAACGGGGCGCCCGCAAAGGCGCACTACCGGACGTTCTCGATGCGCTACGAGGGCGGCGCCGACGACTTCGCCCGTATCGAGGAGGTCGTCACGCGCCGGTTCGCGCGCTACGCCTCGGGGACGGACGAGCACTCGTTCACGCAGCGGCCCGGGCTGGTCGTCATCGACGGCGGCAAGGGCCAACTGTCGGCGGCGCTGCGGGGTCTGGCCGCCGCGGGCGTCGAGGACATCCCCGTGGTGTCGCTCGCCAAGCGCGTCGAGGAGGTGTTCGTGCCGGGCAGCACCGAGCCCGTGCTGCTGCCCGAGGGCTCTGCGGCGCTGCGAGTGCTGCAGGCGGTTCGGGACGAGGCGCACCGCTTCGCCCTCAAGAGCCATCGCGGGCGGCGCGATCGCGGGATGACCGGCAGCATCCTCGACGCCCTGCCGGGCATCGGGCCGTCGCGGCGGGCCGCGATCCTGCGCCACTTCGGCTCGCCGGAGCGATTCCTGACCGCGACCGCCGACGAGCTGTCGGCCGTTCACGGCCTTCCTGCCAAGGTCGCCCGCGAGATCTACGATCATCTGCACCGGACCATGCCGGCCGACGGCGCGGCGAACCTCGTACGGGAGGGGGTGACGGAATGGAGCTGACGGTCATCACCGGGATGAGCGGCGCGGGC
>JBKKDD010000084.1:0-2875 GCA_046708705.1 Miltoncostaeaceae bacterium
GTGCGGACGTCGTGCAGGCGACGCACCGCCCGGCCCAGTGCGCGCGCGTCGGAGGGCGACAGCCCGTCAAGGTTTCGCTCGACCCCATGTACGCGGCGGGAGATCACGACGCCACGGCTCGCGTGCAGGAGATCAGGGGCCAGGTCGCGGCCGGCGGCGCGACGCTGCCCCATGGCCTCGCGGGCCAGCGCCGGCGGGTCGCCGCGCTTGATCACCCGGTCCCCCGTGATCGTGACGTCGAACCGCGCGCTGCCGCCAGGGGTCTGCACCGGGTCGTCCATCCGCCGATCCTCGCATGCGCCGCTGCTACCCTCTCGCGCCATGCACGTGCTTCTGCCCGACGGCAGCCGACTCGACCTGCCCGAGGGCGCGACCGGCTACGACGCCGCCGCCGCGATCGGACCCGGCCTCGCCAAGGCCGCGGTCGCGACCAAGGTGGACGGCGAGATCCGCGACCTCGCCCGCCCGCTCGCCGACGGCGACGCCATCCAGATCGTCACGGCCAAGAGCGGCGAGGACTACCTGGCGGTCATGCGCCACTCGGCCGCGCACGTCATGGCCGAGGCGATCGTGTCGATCGTTCCGGGCGCCAAGTTCGGCTTCGGGCCCGCCATCGAGGACGGTTTCTACTACGACTTCGAGTTGTCGCGGCCTCTGACCGAGGCGGACTTCCCGGCCATCGAGGCCGAGATCAACCGCATCATCAAGAGCAAGGCGCCCTACCGGCGCACGGTCATGTCGATGGCCGATGCGCGCGCGTACTTCGCCGAGCGCGACCAGCCGTACAAGGTCGACCAGGTGGACGAGCTGGAGCGCCTGGGCGAGACCGAGGTGTCGATCTACAGCCAGCGCGAGTTCACCGACCTGTGCCGCGGGCCGCACGTCCCCGACACGGGGCGCATCGGGCCGGTCAAGCTGCTGTCGGTGGCCGGGGCATACTGGCGCGGCAGCGAGAAGAACCAGATGCTGACGCGCGTCTACGCCACCACGTTCACCAACCGCACCGAGCTGGACGCCCACCTGGCGCGGCTGGAGGAGGCGCGCAAGCGCGACCACCGCCGCGTCGGCCGGGACCTCGACCTGTTCCACTTCGACGACGCCGGGCCCGGCTTTCCGTTCTTCCTGCCCAAGGGCATGGTCGTGGTCAATCAGATCCAGCGCGTGATCCGCGAGGAGCTCGCGGCCATGGGCTACGACGAGATCCGCACCCCGACGATCCTGTCCGAGGACCTGTGGCACAAGAGTGGCCACTGGGAGCACTACAAGCAGAACATGTACTTCACCGAGGTGGACGACCAGGGGTTCGCGGTCAAGCCGATGAACTGCCCCGGCGCCTGCCTGGTGTTTCGCAGCCGCCGCCGCAGCTACCGTGACCTGCCGCTGCGCCTGGCCGAGTTCGGGCACGTGCATCGGCACGAGCTGTCCGGCGTGCTGCACGGCCTGTTTCGCGTGCGCGCGTTCACCCAGGACGACGCGCACGTCTTCTGCCGCGTGGACCAGGTGCAGGACGAGGTGCGGGCGATCCTGGACCTGACCGACCGCTTCTACGCGCGGTTCGGGTTCGACGACGTGCGGCTCAAGCTCTCCACCCGGCCCGAGAAGGCCGCGGGCACCGCCGAGATGTGGGAGGCGGGGGAGGAGGCCCTGCGGAAGGCTCTGGGCGACCGCGACTACCAGGTCAACGCGGGCGACGGGGCGTTCTACGGACCCAAGATCGACTTCCACGTGACCGACGTGATGGGGCGCACCTGGCAGCTCGGCACCTGCCAGCTCGACTTCTACATGCCTCAGCAGTTCGACCTCTCGTACACCTCGCCTGAGGACGTCGAGGCGCGCCCGGTCATCCTGCACCGCGCGATCAGCGGGTCCATCGAGCGGTTCCTCGGCATCCTGATCGAGCACACCGGCGGCGACTTCCCCGTGTGGCTCGCCCCGGTGCAGGCGCGGGTCGTGCCGATCTCGGACCGCCACCACGAGGCCGCCGATGCCACCCGCGCGCAGCTCGTCGGCGCCGGGGTGCGGGTCGAGACCGACGTGCGCGCCGAGTCGGTCGGCAAGCGCATCCGCGACGGTGAGCTCTCCAAGATCCCGTACCTGCTGGTCATCGGCGACCGCGAGGCCGAGGCGGGGCAGGTCGCGGTGCGCGGACGCCACGGCGAGGACGTCGGCGCCATGGACGTGGCGCAGTTCGCTGCGCGGGTCGCGGCTGAATCGGCCTGAACAGCCGCCACGGGCGGCGCCCGCCGGCCTGTGTGACCGCTGCCGCCACCAGCAGATCGTGACGACACGGCGATCCGCCTTCTCGATGTGCCGCCTGTCCAAGACAGACCCGCGCTTCGCCAAGTACCCGCCGGTTCCGGTGTGGCGGTGCCCCGGCTTCGCGCCGGTCGGTGACGACGGTTGAGGATCGCGGCCCGATTTCTGCGATTCTTCCCGGGATGAATCGCCGGTTGGTCGCAGTCCGCAACTTCCTGATCCTGGCCGCCGTCGCCTGCCTGGGGCTGGTCTGGGGCGAGGGTCTTGGCGCGAGCGCAGTCGCGCTCAACCAGATCTTCCTGGTGTTCTTCCTGGCGGCGCTCGCGTTGATCGGCTACCGCTACTTCCGCGAGAACAGCCTCAAGTGGCTGGTCATCAAGCCGCTGCTTCGGGCCATCGTGATCGCGTGCGCCGTCGGCATCGTGGTGCTGGTGGTCCTCGGCCCGTGGGTCCTGGCCGACGCGATCTCCACCGCGGGCGTGTGGGCGCTGATCGCCGTGCTCGGCACGGTCATCGTCTGGATCATCTACCGGAGCCGCCGCTACTGACTTCCATACGCCCCCTCGGACACGGCTCTTGGGCGGCCTATAAGTCCCTGCGGGGCTCAATTGTCGCTCGG
>JBKKDD010000085.1:0-3206 GCA_046708705.1 Miltoncostaeaceae bacterium
TCTACAACGCAGGAGCGGCCTTCGGGTTCGACGAGGGTCAGCGCTTGGGACACGAGTTCATCGGAACCGTCGAGGCGGTGGGCAGCGAGGTGACCGGGTTCGAGGCCGGCGATCGGGTCCTGTCGTCGTGCAGCGTCGCAGACGGAACCTGCACCTACTGCCAGGAGGAGTTGGCCTCGTCGTGCGAGCGTTGGTCGCTGTTCGGCTGGGCGGGTCGCGTCTGGCAACACGGCGGCGCCGTACAGGGCGGACAGTCGGAGTTCATCCGCGTGCCGCTCGCCGACGGGACGCTGCACCCGATGCCGGAGTCGCTCGCGGGCGCCGAGCACGAGACGAAGCTGCTGCCGCTGGTGGACGTGATGTCCACCGGCTGGCACGGACTGACCCGCGCCGGCACTCAGGCCGGACACAACGTCGTCGTGATCGGCGACGGCGCGGTCGGCCTGTCCGCCGTGCACGGGGCATCGGCCATGGGCGCGGCCAACATCATCTGCACCGGCCACCATCCCGACCGGCTCGCGCTGGCCGAGACGCTGGGCGCGACGGAGCTGATCCCGTCCCGCGACAACGACGAGATCACGGCCCGGGTCCACGAGCTGACCGACGGCCAGGGCGCACACGTCGTGGTCGACTCGATCTCGAGCACCGAGTCCATGGCCACGGCGCACGCCGTGGTTCGGGCCGGTGGCGCGATCGCGTGCCTGGGCATGGACCACTTCATGGGCAAGACCCCCGAGGTCAACTGGTTCGACCAGTTCCTGCGCAACATCACGATCACCGGCGGCCTGGTGCCGGGCAAGGCCTACATGCCCCGGCTGCTCGAGCTCGTCGAGGCCGGCCGGATGGACCCGAGCCCGATGCTCACCCACCGCCTCCCCCTGGCCGACGGGGTGGAGGGCTACAAGATGATGGCCGAGCGGCGCGACGGCGTCGTCAAGATCGCGCTCGCCCCCTGATCCCCCGACCCCATTCGCCATGGACGATCTCGCAGAACGCCTCAAAGACACCTGGCAAGAGCATCTGATCGACGCGCTCGCGCGCCTGCAGGGCGATGCGCGCGCGCGCCTGGAGGGCCAGCTCAACGACATCGACCTGATGCTCGTGCGCCGGCTGATCCGGCAACTCGTCGCAAGCGACTCGCAACTCCCCTACGCGGCCATCGAGCCGCCGGACGTCATCGGGCTGGCCCGATCGGCCGGAGATGTCGCACGCGATCGTCATGCCGTCAGCGTCGGCGAGGATCTGCTGGCGCAGAACCGCGTCGCGGCGGTCCTCGTCGCCGGAGGCCAGGGCACCCGACTGGGGTTCGACGGGCCCAAGGGGGACTTCCCGTTCTCGCCGATCTCCGGCCGTACGCTCTTCGCCCATCACGCGGCCAAGATCGCGGCCGTCCGGCATCGCTACGCCTGCGAGTTGCCCTGGTACATCATGACCTCGCCGCAGAACGACGAGACCACCCGCGCCCTGTTCGCCCGCCAGAACTGGTTCGACCTGCCTGAGGACTCGATCCGGATCTTCCAACAGGGCACGATGCCCGCCGTCGACCGCAA
Organism: Miltoncostaeaceae bacterium; assembly: GCA_046708705.1. GTDB lineage: Bacteria > Actinomycetota > Thermoleophilia > Miltoncostaeales > Miltoncostaeaceae > CALMEC01. The sequence goes on from JBKKDD010000085.1 coordinate 1,551, forward strand.
GACCGGCCGCATCCTGCTGGAGGCGCCCGACCGCGTCGCCCTCTCACCGGACGGGCACGGCGGATTGTTCCCGGCGCTGCGCCGCCACGGCCTGCTGGACGAGATGCGCGAGCGCGGGGTCACGACGATGTTCACGTTCCAGGTCGACAACCCGCTGGCGCGGGTCGCCCGCCCGGAATTCCTGGGCCACCACGCGGCCGGGTACTCCGAGATGTCCAACATCATCGTGCGCAAGCGCGACCCCGCCGAGCGGGTCGGGATCGTGGCGCGCTCCAAGGGCAAGACGGTGCTGGTGGAGTACAGCGACCTGCCCGATTCGCTCGCCCAGGCCAGGGACGGAAACGGCGACCTGCGTTTCTGGGCGGGGTCCATCGCCGAGCACGCCATCGAGTTGACCCTGGCCGAGAGCGTGACCGCCGACGGCGCGACGCTGCCGTTTCGCAAGGCCCTCAAGAAAGTTCCCTACGTCAACGACCGCGGCGAGGCGGTGGCGCCCGACGCGCCCAACGCCGTCAAGTTCGAGTCGTTCATCTTCGACGCGCTGCCGCTCGCCCGCTGCGTGGTCAGCGTGGAGGTGGTTCGCGGCGAGGAGTTCTCGCCGATCAAGAACGCAGAGGGCGAGGACTCCCCCGACACGGCGCGCCGCGACCTCAACCGCGAGTACGCGCGGTGGCTCGAGCTGGCCGGCATCCCGGTTCCGCGCGACGCCGACGGCGATCCCGCCGTCGATATCGAGGTGGACCCGCGCTACGCCTTGGACGCCGAGGAGCTCGGCCGGCGGGTCCCACCCGACGTGCGCGTGGACGCGCCGATCGTTCTGGAGGCAGAGCGCGGGAACGGCGGGCGCACCGCGCCGACATAGCCGGTCGCGTACCAACTCTCCGAAAGCTTGGAGATCCGCACGTAGTCGCCGCTGTGCGTGGCGTGGATGAACTTGCCCTTGCCGACATAGATGCCGGCGTGCCCGAGCCCGACGAAGAACACGAGGTCACCGGGCCGCAGGCGGTTGCGCTGCACCTTGCGGAACGCGGCGTACTGGGCCCCCGTGTAGTGGGCCATCTCGACGCCGAACTTGGCGTACACATAGCTGGTCAGGCCCGAGCAGTCGAAGCCGGAGGGGCTCGCGCCACCCCAGCGGTACGGCGTCCCGAGGAACGTCTTCGCGTACGCGACGAGGGCTGCGCGCTCGGGTGCGGGTCCGCCGCTCGTGCCCGCCAGACGCGCCGTGGGGGGCGCGTCCACGGGCCGTGCCTGCGCGGGCGGCGCGACGGCGCACAGGGCTACGACGGTCAGCGCGCAGGAAAATGCGGCCACGCGACGGTGACCGAAGTGCGGGCCTCGGATGGGAAACCTCCAGGTTCGGGTTACGGGCGGAGGTGAGTCAACCGTGCCCCCCCGTCGACGCCGGCCACCGTAGACCTGCATCCCTGAACGGCTCAAGGACATTCGTCACTGTCGAGTATCGACCGAGACGCGCCATGGAACACTCATTGCGCCCTACGGTTCCGGCGCTGTCACCGGATTCGACGCGGCTTTTGGCCGCGAGACATATGTCACCACGCGACACGATGCAGGAGAACCTCGGCGACTCCACCGCAACTCGGCCAACTGCAGGGATTCTTAAGCTCCGCGGACCTCGACGGGCAGGGCGAACAC
>JBKKDD010000086.1:0-10733 GCA_046708705.1 Miltoncostaeaceae bacterium
TGCAGCCGGGCCTCGTCCACGCCGACCGACCCGACCGTGTCCAAATAGGGGTCGACGATCGCGACCGGGGCGCCGAGCATCCCGGACGCCACCTGCGCCAGTCCCTCGTAGCCTTCGCCGGCGAGGAGCGGCGTGCGCAGCGCGGCCCGCGCCGCGTCCGCTCCCGCCCGCGCGCTCGCGCCGATCGCCTCGACGAGCGCGGCCAGCACCGCCCCCCAGGACGCCGACGCCGCGATGACGATGACCGGGACGTCCGGCTCCGTGTCCGGGGCCGCCCTGGCGATCAGCGCGACGGCGCCCGGCGCCGCCGCCACGCCCTGCGGTGCGATGACCAGGGCACCGGGCTCGTCCGGCGCGCCCGGATCGAGGGGCACGAGCGCCTGCACCGCGATCGTCGTATCGGCGTCGTTGGGCACCACCCGCGCGCCGGCCAGCGCGGGCAGCGCCAGCAGATCGGCAAGCGTTGGCGCGCCCACCGCGGCTGCGGAGGACATGGTGGCTTCGGTCGGCACGCCGACAGCATGGGCACCCACCGGCCCCGGGTCAAGTCCGGGGGTACGGGTTTCGCCCCCAGGCCAACCGCCGTGGGCGGCGTTTCGCCCTGCGGACAGCCGGGCGTCGGGCGCGGCGCTGATAGCGTCGTGGGCCGTGGCCGGCGCTGAAAGGACGAGGGAGTGACACGAGAAGAGGTGCTCGCGCACGTCGACGGGCGGGACGTCAAGTTCATCCGCCTGTGGTTCACGGACATCCTCGGTCAGCTCAAGAGCTTCGCGATCACCAAGGAGCAGCTCGCCTCGGCGCTGGATCACGGCATGGGCTTCGACGGCTCGTCGATCACCGGCTTCAACGCGATCGAGGAGAGCGACATGGTCGCGATGCCCGATCCCGCCACCTTCGCGGTGCTGCCCTACCGGCCGCAGGAGCAGGCGGTCGCCCGCATGTTCTGCGACATCCAGGTGCCTGGCGGTGCGCCGTACGAGGGCGACCCGCGCTACGTGCTTCGCCGCGCGATGGAGCGCGCAAACGAGATGGGCTTCAGCCACTTCTACCTGGGGCCCGAGCTCGAGTTCTTCTACTTCCGCGCGCCCACGGGGACCGAGCCGCTCGACCGCGGCGGCTACTTCGACCTGACCACGCTGGACGCGGCCAGCGACGTGCGGCGCGAGACCGTGATCGCGCTGGAGGCCATGGGCATCGAGGTGGAGTACTCCTACCACGAGGGCGGCCCCTCCCAGCACGAGATCGACATGCGCCACGCCGACGCCCTGCAGATGGCCGACAACGTGATGACCTACCGCACCGTGGTCAAGGAGGTCGCGCACAAGCACGGCTACTACGCGACGTTCATGCCCAAGCCGCTCGCGGGCGAGAACGGCAGCGGCATGCACACCCACCAGAGCCTGTTTCGGGGCGACGACAACGCGTTCTTCGACCCGGACGACGAGTTTCACCTGTCGCAGGTGGCCCGCAGCTTCATCGCCGGGCAGCTTCGTCACGCCCGCGAAATGTCGTGCGTGTTCGCGCAGTGGGTCAACTCTTACAAACGGCTGGTGCCCGGCTACGAGGCGCCGGTGTATCTGGCCTGGAGCCGGCGAAACCGCTCCGCGCTGATCCGCGTGCCGATCTACCAGGAGGGCAAGGAGCGGGCGATGCGCGCCGAGATCCGCTGCCCGGACCCGGCCTGCAACCCGTACCTGACGTTCGCCGCGCTGCTGCACGCCGGGCTCGACGGCATCGAGAAGGGCTACGAGCTGCCCGCCCCCATGGACACCAACCTCTATGACCTGGGCCACGACGAGCGTATGCGCGCCGAGATCGAGGCGCTCCCCGAGTCGCTGGGCGACGCGATCGAGCTGGGCGCCGAGAGCGAGTTGCTCTTGCGCGCGTTCGGCGAGCACATCCACAACCGGCTGGTCGACATCAAGCGCGCCGAGTGGGAGGACTACCGCGTCCAGGTCACCCCCTACGAGCTGGAGCGGTATCTGCCCATCTTGTGACGTGGGGAGTCGGGTCCTCCGTAGACTTACGCGGTGAGCTCGTTCCCCGCCTCGACGTTCGGTTTGGACGGGTGGCCGGCCAAGCTCGTGCTGATCGCGATCACCGTGGTGGTCGCGACGGCGGCATTCACGGGACTGCGCTGGGTCGTGCCCAAGATCGCGCTGCGCGTCGGCCGGGGGAGCGACAGCATGAGGGCCCGTCAGCGCCAGACCGCGGCGGCCCTGCTCGCGACGATGCTGCGCTACCTGGTGCTGGTCGCGGCCGTGGTGGCGATCGTGATCATCCTGGCGGGGGGCGGCGGGGTGGGCGCCCTCGGCGGCAGCGCGGTGCTCGCGATCATCATCGGCTTCGCGAGCCAGCGGCTTCTGGCCGACATGATCGCCGGCTTCTTCATCCTGTTCGAGGGTCAGTACGCGGTGGGCGACGTCATCCAGCTCTCGCCGTCCGGGTACACGGGGCTGGTGGAGGAGGTGGGCGTGCGCACCACCATCGTCCGCGACGCCGACGGCCATCGCTGCTTCGTGCCGAATGGGCAGATCACCGCGGTGCGGAGGTTCCCGTCGGCCCGTACGATGCTGTCGGTGACGCTCCTGACCCGCGAGCCCGAGGCGGCCGAACGCGCCCTCAGCCAGCTCGGCGACTTGGCGAGCTCCGGCGCCGGCGGCGTCGCCAACGCCCGCTCGATCACGCGCAGGGAACTCGCCGACGGCATCCACATGGTGCACGGGCGGGTGCCCGCCGCCGCGACCATGGCCGAGGCGTCGCGCGAACTGGTGGCGGCGCTGCTGCAGGCCAGGCTCGGCGAGGCGCTGGTCGCGCCGCCGGTGGTCGCGTCGGTGGAGCCGCGCGAGTCGGAGCATTCCGAGACGGCGGTCGAGGCATGAGCACGCCGCTTCGCATCGCGATCGACATGCGCCGGGTGGCCGACGGCGACCGCGGCGGCATCTCGCGCTTCGCGATCGGGGTGACCGAGGCGCTGACCCGCCGGGAGTGGCTGACGGTCCTGCCGTTCGCCCACGCCGACCTGCCGGTGTCGCTGTCCGTCGAGGTCCACCACCTGGGCGGCGGCCGCGAAGCGATGCGCGAGCAGGTCGCGCTGCCCGCGCTCCTCAAGCGCCTCGACGCCGACGTCCTTTTGTCACCGGCCAACCGCGGCCTGCCCCTGGTCTCGTCGTGCCCGATGGTCCTGGTGCTCTACGACGTCGCCGAGTGGGACCGGGCGCTCGTCGCGGCGCCCGAGGGAGCGGCGGCGACCCGCTTCGCCTACTCCAACGCCGTGTCGCTGTCGCGCGCGGCGCGAATCATGACCACCTCGCAGCATTCCGCGAGCGCGATCCGCAGGCGCCTGAACATCGACGAGGACCGGATTCGGGTGGTGCCGGGCGGCCTGGACCAGCGCTTCCTGGACGACACGGACGAAGCGGCAGTCACCCGAGTGCGCGAGCTGTATGGGGTGGTCCCGGGCAGCATCCTGCACGTCGGGAGCTTGCAGGCGCGCAAAGACCTGCCCACGCTCGTGCGCGCGGTGTCGCAGCTTCCCCCCGAGCTCGCGCCCCGGCTGGTGCTGGCGGGGTCGGGCCCCGAAGAGGAGGGCCTGCGCTCGATGGCGCGGGTGATCGGGATGGCCGACCGCCTACACCTGGCCGGGTTCGTCGACGACGCGGACCTCCCCGCCGTCTACCGCGCCGCGGCCTGCGTCGTGCTCGCGGGGACGGGCGAGGGTTTCGGCCTGCCGGTACTGGAGGCCATGGCCGCGGGCACCCCGGTCATCGCCGCCAGGGCGGGTGCGCTGCCCGAGGTCGTCGGACGCGCCGGCCGGCTCTTCACCGCCGGAGACGCCCCGGCGCTGGCGGCGCACCTGCACGAGGTGTTGGCCACGCCCGCCGAGGCAGACCGCATGAGGCGCGACGGTCGTGAGCGCGCCGCGTCCTACTCGTGGGACCACGCCGGCCGTGCCACCGAATCCGTCTTGCGAGAGGCCGTCGCCTTGCCCCGGCGAACGCGCGCCGGTCAGCAGCTCGGCTCGCTGCGCTCCCTCGGCCGCTGGCGTCGCTAACCCGACGCGACCTGGCTGAGCAGGGTCTCCCAGCGCGCGACCGCGTGGTCCCAGGTCTGTCCGGACGCCCAGGCGGCGCCGTCCTGTGACAGGCGCTGGCGAAGCGGCGTGTCCTCGGCCAATCGACGGAGTTGACTTCCGTAGTCGTTGGCATCGCGGTAGGTCACTCCACCACCCGACCGGGCCGTCTGACCGCTCAGCACGTCGCTGTGCGCCGTCGCCAGGGTCGGGCGCCCGGCCTGCCATGCCTCCATCAACACGAGCGAGAGGCTCTCGTTGACCGAGGGCATCACCAGCACCTCGCAGGCGGCGAGCAGATCGGCCTTGGTCGCATCGTCCACAAACCCGACTTGAGTGACCCACCCGGGCACAGGCACGCCGTCGGGTCGACGCCCTGCGACGACAAGGCCCAGCTCGCCTCCCGCCGCGCGATAGGCGGCGTGGGCGGCAAAGAGCCGGTCGATGCCTTTACCCGGATCGATGCGTCCCAGGTAGAGGGCAAAGCGCCCAGGCAGGTCGAGCCTCGACCGGGCCCGTGCAGGATCGCCTGAGGGTGCGGGCGCGAGCCCGGTCCCCACGACCTGCTCCTGCCGGTCCCGCGCGTGAGGATGCAGGTCATGGACGAGCCGGCGCTCCTCCGGTGTCAGGTATGCGATCCCCGCAGCCATCGCCACGATCGCGCGGGTGATGCCGAACCGCAGCATCGGCTCATCGTGCGCCGTCGGAACCAGGATCGCGCGATCGGACACCAACGGCATCGCGAGCTGCGTGGTGGCATAGAGATAGGTCCAGAGCGCGACCGCCTCGTAGTCGTGTGCCGTGGCGGCGAGCTCTGCCAGAAGCCCCCGGCTGATCGGTCCCTGGGCCGTTGCCCACGCGACCTCCCGATCCCATCCCCCCCATCCCAGCGCGACGCCACGCCCCAGGCGACTTGCGGCACCCGGGTTCGCGGGCTGGGCGTCGAACCGCTTGACGGTGACCGACTCGTCCACGCTCTGCCCAGGTGCGTAATGCGGCGACCAGTGGAGGTAGTCGCGCGCCGTCGTCGTCAGCACCGTGACGTCGTGACCCGCAGTGACGAGTGCCCGTGCGGTGTGACGACACAGGGCCTCGGCCCCCCCGGCGACGGCGTCGCCGTAGCGCTGGACGACGAAGGCGATCCTCACCGCCGGCTCCCTAGGAGCGGTCGGACGGGGCGGCCTGCTCGAGGTGGCTGATGCGCTCTTGAAGGTCGGCGATCGTCGCGCGCTGCTGATGGCGCTCGCGCTCGAGCTGTCCGATGAGCTCCACCAACGCGGGGGCGATGATCTTCAGGATGCTCCTGCGCGCGCCGGTGATGAGCGGGCCGATCGGGGCCGGTCGCAGTGACCGGGTCGGCTCGGGGACCACCAACGACGGGAGCGGCGGTGGCGGGGCGGCATCGCGCAGCTTCGCAAAAAGCTGCTCCGGTTCAGGACCCGCGTCGCTCACCAGGCGCCGCGCTTGAACAGGACGGTCGGGATCGTCTTGAGCAGGATCTCGATGTCGAGCCAGACCGACCACGACTCGATGTACGAGAAGTCGAGGCGCACGAGCTCGTCGAAGCCCACCTCGGAGCGACCGCTGACCTGCCACAGGCCGGTCATGCCGGGCAGCACCAGGTAGCGCTTCTTGTGCACGTCGTCGAGGAGCGCGTAGTCGCGCTCGGGGAGGGGTCGCGGCCCGACCAAGGACATTTCGCCGCGAAGGACGTTGACGAGCTGCGGCAGCTCGTCGATGGAGAACCGGCGCAGGAAGCCGCCGACACGGGTCACGCGGGGGTCCTCGCGCATCTTGAACAGGGCGCCGTCGGCCTCGTTGTGGGCCTCCATCTCCGCCTGGCGCGCCTGCGAGTCGGCGGTCATCGTCCTGAGCTTGAAGCAGTCGAAGCGGGTCTCGTCGACGCCGACGCGCCTGCTTCGGAAGATGGCCTTGCCCCCGTCGTCCAGCTTGATCGCGATGGTCGCAAGGGCGATCAGCGGCGAGGTGACGATCAGGATCAGCCCGCCGACCACGATGTCGAACAGGCGCTTGGCCAGGAACGCGGCGCCCGACAGGACCGGCGCCCTGAGGTCGAAGAGCGGCAGCCCCGGCGCCGGGACGGCCCGCAGCGTGTGGGACAGAAGCTCGGTGGCGGTCGGGGCCAGACGCACCGCGATGTTGCGGGCGCGGCACGCATCCAGGAGCGCCAGCACCGGTGCGTCGGCGCCCATCGCCCCGGCGATGATGACCTCGTCGACGTCGCGTCCGTCGATCAGTTGCCGCACCGCCGGGTTGAGGCCGAACGCGTCGGGGTCGTCGGCGGCCAGAATCTCCTGCCGGTCGATGACACGGTAGGGCACGCCCTGCGTGCTGGTGGTGCGGCCCAGGCTCGCGGCGATATCGGCCGTAAGACTCGGCGCGCCGATCAGAAGCGCCCGGCGCTCGACGTGGAGGAGCTCGAGCGCGAGGGCGGTCATGCTCGCGTGACTCGCGCGCAACGCGACCGCGATCGCGCTGACGCAGATGAACGAGGCGTAGAACACGTAGTAGGTGGTGAACTCGTTGCCCGCGGCGATGACGACGGCGGCGACGATTGCGGTGGCCAGTGCCGTCGCGCCGATCACGCGTGCCGCGTGGCCGCGGCGCTCACGCTCGCGGTAGAGCTGGGCGCGGGCGTAGACCAGCACCAAGACGATCGAGGCGATCGGCAGTACGCGCCGCTCCTCGAGCCAGATCGCACCGAGATCAACCGGGTCGCCGCGAAGGAGCAGCTTGCCCGCGAACGCCGCCATGACGCCCAGCACCAGCGACGCCAGGTCGATCGCGACCAGCGTCAGCACCGACACCAGCCGGCGCGTCCACGTCAGGACCGCCGATCGGCCCAGCAGTGGTTGAAAGCGGGCATCCCGCCGAACATGACGCCGACCGGGGAGCGTGCCCATCGTGCTAGCTGCGGAGGGTGAGCGTCACTGTCGGGCTCGTGCGCGTGCCGGCGGCGCCGCCGGGCTCGGTCCCGGCCCACCGGGCGCGCAGGACGAGTTTGGACGAGAAACGCAGGGTGACCCGGAAGCTCCCGTCCGCGCTGGTCGTGAGGCGCTTGAGGAGCACCCACCGGCTGCCGGCCCTGCGCTGGATCTGGACGACGCGCCTGCCGCTGCCAAGACGTGACTGCCCGATCAGCGTCACCGTGGTGCCGCGTCGGAACCGGGTCGCGCCGGTGGTGGTGGTGAACGGCAGCCCGATCGCCTGGAAGCCGGTCTTCCTGGCCCCGGATTGGGTGAGCACGCCGGACGCCCACTCGGCGTGGTCCTGCAGGAAGTAGTAGCTCGTCATCGCGATGCGCCGGTTGGCCTTGCTGCGCCGGAAGGCATCGACGATGTAGGCCGCCTGGCGCGCGGGGCTGAAGTACGTCTTGTACTCGGTAACCGGCCGCGTGGCGAAACCGTACTCGGTCAGCCACAGCTTCTTGCCCTTCAGGTACGTCTTGTCGATCGCGCTCACCAGGACGCTCAGGTTGTAGAGGTCGACGTACGAGCGGCCCGGGGCCGTAACCGCGCGTGGCGCGCTCAACGGGTAGGGGTGGTGGCTCACGACGTCCATCGGCGGACGCAGGCTCCCCCGGTTGAGCGCGGCGATGAAGTCCTGGGGCCGCACCCGCTCCGGCGGATCGTTGAGGGGACACGTGGGACACACGTCGCCGGCAGGCGCCGTGACGGCTCCGCCGATGACCGCACCGGGCGAGGCGCGCTTGACGCCTGCCGAGAAGGCCTTGAGCAGCGCCGAGTAGGTCTGCGGGGAGGCGGCGACCCAGCGGTTGCCGACCCGCTCGTACTGCGGCTGCAGGAACAGGGCGATGTTGGGCTCGTTCCAGCCCTCCCACTTGCTGACGCCGAGCGATCCGTAACGCCGCGCGGCGGCCTCGCCGAACGCGCCGTAATCGGCGGCGTCGAGCGGCCTGATCGACCAATCCGGGTAGCGGGAGGCATACGCCGGCTTGGCGCGCACAGACCCGTCGATGGCCCATGCGGGCGTGCCGTAGACGGCGAAGAGCACCTGGACGCCGTAGGTGCGCGCGGCGGCCACTGTCGCGTCGTAGGCGGACCAATCGTAGGCCGGGTCGGCGGGGTCGGTCGCAGCGGCGGGGCGGCGGGTCGCGACCCGGTCCCAGCGCAGGTCCACGCGAACGAGCTTGGCGCCGGCGTCGGCCACCAGGCGCACGCGCGCGGCGGGGTCGGCGCCGAAGGGGATCCGGTCGTCCTGCATGGCCGCGATCGGCGAGGAGCCCGCGGACCTGACGGTCACGGTAGGCACCGCGGCGGACGCGGCGGACGAGAGCGCGAGCAGCACGCACGCTGTCATCGCGCCGAACTGCGCGAGCCGGCGCATCGGTGTGTTGGCGAACCCCATACCGGGCGGGACCTTACCAGCGACCCGTCAAATCCCGATGCGCGCGGGTCCCCCGGACCCTCACGCCGCGACCCGCCGGCGCCCCTGCGCGACCGCCCCATCGACGATCGCGCGCGCGACATCCCCAAGCGGCAGACCGTCTCCCGCCGCCTGCGCCAGCGCGTCCGGCCGCGTGCGCGCGAGGCCGAACCCCATCCGCAGGGCCGCGTCGACCCCTGCCAGCCACTCGCCGGGGCGGTCCACGTGCACCAGCACCGCGCCCTCCTCCCGCTCCAGGTGGGTCCGGACGTCCGCGACCAGCGCCTGCGCCTCACGCGCGGCCTGCTCGGGCGCGACGAGCGGGTGCCAGCAGATGCGAAACCCGGCGAGCCCGGCCTCCAGCAGCCCGTGCCGGGTCCGCATACCCGAGACGATGGTGGTGACCCCATGGGCCGCCCACCACGCAAGCTCGCCGTCACGACGAAGGCGCCGGTGCGATCTGCCGCCGCCGCCCGGGCGCTCCGCCACCGCGAGCCGCTCCGGGATCAGCCACGCGTAGGTCATGGGTTCGTACATGCCGCCTCCTCGCCGTCATTGGGGAGGTCCATCGTGGCGCGCCGAGGTGTTACAGCGCTACACGCATTTGTGTCGTAATGCGCGCGACTCTGTGTCAGTTCCCGACACACTTCCGGCCCGACCGAAGGCCTCCGGCTAGTCCGGCGTCGCGACCGCGCGGATCCACTCGGGGACGGGCAGCGTCGCGCGCGTCGCGCGATCGACGCAGACGTGAACGAGCTCGCCCTGGGCGACGGTCTCGCCGTTGCGGGTGAACCGGTGGCGGCTGCGAAAGGACGTCGTGCCGATGCCGCCGACCGACGTGGTGATGGTGATCAGGTCGTCCAGCATCACGCGCTGGGCGATCGACAGGTGCACGTCGACGATCGGGATGCCCGGCCCGTCGCGCAGCACCCGCGTGAACGGCCAGCCGATCTCGGCGAGCCACTCGCTGAGCGAGCGGTCGATCCAGCGGTGGAAGGTCACGAAGTGGATCTGCGACATGTCGACCTCGGACATGACGATTCGATGGGTCTCGGTGTGGATGTGCGGACCCGGCATCCGGGCAGCGTACGCGAGTCGCGCAACGAAACTGTCCGCTCCGAGCGAAATTCCGGTCCGGGTGAGGGGGGCCATTTATTCCCGCCGGCTCCTTTAAGCAGACACAGGTACAGCGCGACGGGGGTGAACGGCGGCGGATCGGTCCGTGTACCGACCGACACGTCACCGCATCTCCCGGAAGGCCCCCATGACGACCCACAACACCCTCCAACCGACCCACGACGAGCGCCGGCGCGCGGTGGTCATGACGCTGTCCTGGGCCCCCGGCCTGATCCGGTTCGCCGCCAGGTACACCGGATCGCTGGAGGACGCCGAGGACGCCTACCAGCGGGCGATGGAGATCGCGCTTGAGAGCGCGCCCGAGACCGACCCCGAGCGGCTGATCACGTGGCTGCACACCGTCATCCGTCGCGAAGCCGCCGTGATCAGCCGCGGGCGCATGCGCGAGCAGCCGGTCTCCGCCGAGGATCTGGAGGAGACGCTCGCCGCCACCGGCGCCCAGGCCCCCGCCCCCGACGCCGTCGTCGAGTGGCGCGAGCGCCTGGGCGGCCTGCAGGACGCGTGCAACGGGTTGACCCACGAGCAGCGGGTCTGTCTGCTCCTTCGAAGCAGCGGCTTCTCGCGACCCGAGATCCAGGAGATGACCGGGCTCTCCGTCCGCCGGGTCCACCGCGCGATCATCGACGGCAGGCAGAGCCTGAGCGCCTGGGAGGTGCGGATGATCTCCGGCGAGGAGTGCGCATCCATCCGCGAGCTGATCGACACCGTGCTGGACGGCGACTCCTCGGCCCTGGAGCGGCGCCGGCTCGCCCGCCACATCAGGCACTGCCGCGCGTGCGGCGCGAGCTTTCGCACCCGGCGCGACCAGCTGCGTCTTTTAGGGAGCCTGGTCCCGACCGTGCTGCTGGGCGCCGAGATGCTGCAGGCCTCCCCGCCCGATCCGAGCGTCGCCCTGACCTGGTGGGAGCGCGTCAGCGCGTCGGCGACCGTGCGCTCGGCCCAGGCCGTGCAGGTGGTGATGGACCTGCCCGCGCTCGCCGCAACCAAGGCCGGGGCTGGGGCCATCGCCGCCGCCGCGGCCGGGGCCCTCGGCACCCCGCTCGCGATCGAGGCGGTGCAGACCCGCCGCGCCGAGCCACCGGCGATCGGCAGGGCCGCGCCCCCCCCCCCCCCCCCG
>JBKKDD010000087.1:0-8170 GCA_046708705.1 Miltoncostaeaceae bacterium
GTCGCGACCTCCATGAGCTGTGGGCTGATGCTCAAGCGCGAAGCTCACGAGATCCTCGGCATCGAGGATGAGGAACTGGCGGTGGTCGGCCGTCAGACGCTCGACATCTGCGAATTCCTGCTGGACCTTCACGAGCGGGGCGGGCTGCGCACGGACTTCCAGCCGGTCGCGCTGACCGTCCCGTACCACGGCCCCCTGCCAGCTTCGCGGTCACGGCATCGGCACACCGGGGTCAAGCTGCTAGGTCTCATCCCGCGGCCCGAGGTCGTCGAGAGCGCCTGTCGTTCTTAACGCCTGCGCTCGGACAGCGGCAGGAGGACCGGGGTTGAGATCGCCCCAGCGCGGGAATCACCAGGTTGTGGCCAGAACCAAGAAAGCCGCCGCGTTCGAGCAGGTCACGGTCGTCGCGCCCGCGCTGTCGCTTGCGGTCTCCGTGCATCTGCTGCCGGACGAGAGCCACCAAGTGCATTTCCACGCGGGTGGCCAGGGGTTCTGGGTGGCGCGCATGGCGGCCCGGCTGGGGGCGGACGTGACGTTGTGCGCTCCGGTCGGCGGGGAACCGGGGCAGGTCCTTCGGGGGCTGGTCGAGGCGGAGGGTGTCGCGCTGCAGGCAGTCGAGACCGAGGCGTGGAGCAGCGTCTGGCTGTCGGACGGCCGCTCTGGTGATGACGCGACGATCGTCGAGACCGAGCCCTCGCCGCTCTCCCGTCATGAGCTGGACGACCTGTACGGACAGGCCTTGACCACAGGTCTGCGAACGCGGGTGGTGGTCTTCACCGGGACGGCTCAGGACGGGATCGTGCCGCCCGATCTGTACCGGCGTCTGGCGGTCGATCTGGGGTCCAACGACGTGCTCGTCGTCACCGACGTCTCCGGCGCGAACCTGGACGCCGCACTGCGTGGCAAGCCGTGGCTGGTCAAGGTGTCCGAAGAGGAGCTGACCGGCGGGACGGCAGGCGACGTTCAGGCGGGCCTCCGCGCGATTGCCCGGTTACGTCGCCGGGGCGCGCGGAACGTCATGCTCTCGCGGGCCGCGCATCCGGCGCTCGTCCACGCCGGTGACCGCATCATCGAGGTCGAGCCCCCCGCGCTCGAGGCCTACAACCACCGCGGCGCCGGGGACTCGATGACCGCCGCGCTGGCCGTCTCGCTCTCACGCGGCGCCGAGTTGGACGACGCGCTGCGGCTGGCCGCCGCGGCCGGGTCCCTCAACGTGACGCGCGAGGGACTGGGAACCGGTGACCGCGAATCGATCGAGCGGATCATGGAGTTCGTGGAGTTGCGGGAGATCCGCCCGCGCACCGCAAAGGCGAAGTCATCGCGTCGTTCCGGCTGAACATGGGCGCAGAATGAGGGTCACACGGCACCGCGTCGTGACCCATATCCGGGAGGGAGGCCGAGCATCGCCCGGTGCGGTGGGTGTCCGTACTCACCGCACCGGGCGTCACCCGTGTACGTGTACCTCGTGGCCCAGATCGACGCCGTGGCCGGCAGGTGCCTTGGAGATTGCGATCGGCCCATGGGGCGGATACCCGCGCCAGGCCTCGACCCGGCGGTGGAGGCCGCGAATGAGCCCATGCTCGGCGATCAACGCCCGCAGCCTGGGTCCGGTCGTCGGGCGCTCCTCTTCCGGCGAGAGTCCGACGAAGACGGTTGTCGATGTCCAGATCATGCTGCCGCCAATCGGGCGCGGTCAGCGAGCATCAGCCTGCAGAGGTTTAGGGCGACCTTGTAGCCCATCTCGCTTCCGCTGCTTGCGAGCACGACGGATCCGCCGAGTTGGTTCGCGAGCGATCCGAAGCCTGAGCCCATGTCGTCGGAGATGACGACGATCGGGCCTGACTGCTCGCGCAGGTCGCGCTCGATCTCGGCCAGCTCGTCGCCACACGCGTCGCGTGCATCGACGACGATGATTTCGTCGGCGCTCTGGAGCGGCATCGCCGCGGGAAGCACGGCCACGTGGTGGCCGAACTCTTGGAGCGTCATCGCGAGTCCAGACACATCCCGGCCGGGAGGGCCGACGATGCGGATTTCACAGCTGTTCATGACTCCTCAGTTCCCAAATGGGTGGAAAGGCACACGCTCGTCGCCGTGCGTCGCGGAACGTGCACGGCGACTTGGGCCGGGCGGATGCCCGGCTGGAGCGGCCTTATCCGGGTCTGAGCGCGAGGGTCGCGAACCCTCGAGGGCCCCGGCGACGACGGTCACGGATGGGGCTGGCGAAGAACGGAAGCACGACGAGCAGGACGCCCATCAGCAGCAGGGCGTTCTGTGTCTGGGTATTGAGCGACGACTTGCCGTCGGGCAGACCGAGCGGGAGGAACCCCATGAGCAAGGCGAGCAGGTCCGCGCCCTGTCCGGACCACCCGCCCGACGGAGCCGCGAGACCAAACGGGAGGTCTGATGCCACCCGCGTCGCCTGGGCAGGAGGCGCACTGGACGTGGTCCTGCTCATCGTCGTCACGGCCTGACTCGATTGGCCGGGAGCGAGTTGGCGGCCGAAGGCCTCGGGCCGGACATACGGTGACGTCAGCCCCGTGCCGAGCGTTTGCACGATCGGCATGAGCAGAGTGGTGATCGGGGAGATCTCGGCTTCCGTCTTCGCCGAGGCGGCGGCGTCGACGATCAACGAACTGGCCGGGCCCGCAGCGGCATCCGTGGCGGGGCTGGCGGACGACGTGATCGGTCCGGAATCGGAGGCGGTGAGCGTGGCCGTGGAGGCGTCTGCCGAGGCGGCAATGGCCGGCGATTCCTGGACGACGACGATGACCGCGAGCGGCGCTGCCGGTGTCGCCTCGGTGACCACGGACGCAACCGTCTCCTGGGCGGGCTGCGGCGCGGAAACGGGATCGGGCTGGAGGGCCGCGATCGGCTGCTCTGCCGGCGCCGGCGCCACGGGCTCCTGCACGACCGGTGCGGGCTCGGGTGCGGTCACGGTTTGCTCGACGACGACGGGGGCCGGTTCGCTTGTCGTCGCGGTGGTGTTCGTCGTGGAGGTGCCGGTCGTCGTGGCGTCCGTCGCCGTCGATGTCGCGGTGGTGTCCGTCGTCGTGGCGTCCGTCGCGGTCGCATCTGCCGTCGCCGTGACGTCGGTCGTGATCACGTCGACGACCGGGTCGAGCGCGAGCGCAGTCGGAACCCACAGAAGGAAGGTCATGAGCAGAACGGCGAACGCGATCGGCCGCACCGTCGGACGGTGCCGACCTTTGTGCTTGGCCTCTGCTGCGCTCACACCAACACGTCCACCACTCGAGCCGTTCGGTTCGCGGTTCACCCGCGCGTCGCAGAAGACTACTCAAGAGCGGTCAAAACGCATAGTCCCGGAGATCGAAATCGTTCTGGAGTATCCGCACCCAAATGCACCGGGGTTTGGCATGTTTCGGGTCGCTGTGCGATCGCCCGTGTTCCGGTCAGCGAAACTGTGACCATGCCCGTGCCGTTCCTCGCCGCACGTGATCGTTCCGCCGGCCGTCGCGCCGGGGTGTTGCTGCACGTCACCTCGTTGCCGGGGGGGCGACTCGGCCCCGAGGCATTCGCCTTCGTGGACTGGCTCGTGGCGGCAGGTCAGACCTGGTGGCAGGTGCTCCCGTTGGGCCCGCCCAACCATCTGGGCTCCCCGTATGAGGCGGCGTCGGCGTTTGCCGGCTGGCCCGGCCTGCTCGCCGACCCCGGTGCCACCGTCACCGACGACGAGGTAGCGCGGTATGCGGCGACCCACGGCTGGGCGGACGAATGGTCGCGCTTCGCGAGCTCGGGAGCGCTGGCCGACCAGGTGCGCTTCGACCGCGAATGGACGGCGCTCCGGCGGTACGCCAACGCCCGTGGCGTGCGGATCCTGGGGGACATGCCGCTCTACGTCGCCGCCGACGGCGCCGACGCCACCCTGCGCCCGCACCTGTTCACGGTGGGCGAGGTGGCCGGGGTGCCTCCGGACTACTTCACCGCCGACGGCCAACTATGGGGAAGCCCGCTCTACGACTGGCCCGCCATGCGCGCGGACGGGTTTCGCTGGTGGGTCGATCGCGTCCGCCGGACCCTCGACATGGTCGATGCGGTGCGTCTCGACCACTTTCGCGGTCTGGTCGCCTACTGGGCGGTCCCGGCGGGCGCGCCCACCGCGCGGCACGGCCGCTGGCGCCGGTCGCCAGGTTGCGAGCTGATCGAGACGCTGCGCCGGGAGCTCGGCCCCCTGCCGCTGCTCGCCGAAGACCTGGGGGTCATCACGCCCGCGGTTCATCGCCTGCGTCGCGAGAGCGGCCTGCCCGGCATCGCGGTGCTGCAGTTCATGATGGACAGAGGGGCAGCGCAGTCCCACCGTCTCTGGCGCGACGAGGATCGCGTGGTCTACACCGGCACCCACGACAACATGACGGCGGCCCAGTGGCTGCGTGGTCTCGACGCCGGGGGTTGGCGCAAGTTCGAGCGCTCGCTCGCGCGAGCCGGGCTTGAGCCGCGACGGTCGGCGTGGTCGATGGTCGAGCTCGCGCACGTCGCGCCCGCGCGCACCGCGATCGTCCCGGTGCAGGACCTTCTGGGGCTGGGGAGGGAGGGACGGATGAACACTCCAGGTCGCCGCCACGGCAACTGGCGGTGGCAGCTCGCTCCCGGGGCGCTGACGGAGGAGTTGGCCGAACGGCTGCGGGGTCTCACCGCCGCATCGAGTCGTCTGCCAAACGGCGGCTCCGGGCCGCTGTCGGTGTGAGCCTGGATCAGGACGAGCGTCGGCCGCGCACCGTGAGGTGACGGACGCGAAGGTCCGCGACGGCCTCACGGTGTGCCGCCTCAGCCTCGCTGAGACCGGGAGGCACCGGGTGCTGCGGCGGACCGAGCGTCTCGGTCAGCCATGCGTCGATTGCGCTCGCCGGCCCGCCGCCCGAACGGGTGGCCACGGTCCGCCCGCGGTCCAGCACGGCGAGCACGGGCATGCTCGCGCGTCCGGGGTGGATCGATCGCGGCCACAGGAGCTCCTCGCGATCGGCCCAGTCGGTCGGCGTGGCCATCAGGGCGACCGCGATCCGCAACGTCGGTCTGGCCCGCTGGAGCTCGCGCAGGCTCGTGGACAGCAGCTCGCACGCGGGACAGCCGGGGATGGTGAGCGCGAGCAGGCCCGCGGCCGCGGCGTCGACCGATGCCAGGGCCTCGCGGAGCGATCGCGGCGCGTGGGTAGCATCCTTCACATGGCTGACGATATCGCGGGTGACAGGGATCGAGCGATCGCGCTGCTGCACGAGTGGGTGCAGGGGGAGGGGCTTCGCCGCCACGTCTACGCGACCGAGGCCGCCATGCGCGCGTATGCCCGCGAGCTCGGCGAGGACGAGGACGTCTGGGGCAACGTCGGGCTGCTGCACGACTTCGACTACGAGCGCCATCCGACGCTCGATCGCCACCCGCAGGACGGCGAGCCCGCCCTCGCGGCCGCCGGCTACCCGGACTGGTTTCGCCGCGCCGTCCTGAGTCACGCCGACCACCTGAACCTGCCGCGCGAGAGTACGCTGGAGCGTCACCTGTACGCCTGTGACGAGCTGCCCAGTTTCATCCATGCCTGCGCTCGGGTGCGTCCCGACGGGTTCATCGGCCTGGAGCCGAAGTCGGTCAAGAACAAGCTCAAGCAGACGAGCTTCGCCGCCGGGGTCAACCGGGATGACGTGGCGCGCGGCGCCGAGGGCATCGGTCGCGACCTGGACGACCACATCCGCGTGATCGTCGCCGCGCTCGCGCCGATCGCGGTGGGGCTGGGCATCGGCGACTGACTCGGGCGGGGAGCGGACTCAGGAGGGCGATTGGCTGGCTTCGGCCTCGAGGCGGGCCAGCTCCTTCTCGTGGGCGATGTGCTTGCGCTCGCGCAAGGCGACGATGCCGGCGACGACGACGGCGACGCCGAGCGCGATCAGCAGGCCGATCCACGGCCGGTCCTCGAACGACTTGCCGAAGATGTAGCCCAGCACCGCGGCCTGGGTGGACCAGAATAGGGCGCCCAGCGAGTCGAAGATCACAAAGCGCTTGTAGTCCATCTGGCCGGCGCCGCACGAGAGGTTGATGGCCAGCCGGATCCCAGGCAGGAACCTGCCGACGAACACGAGGGCCGGCCCGCGTCGCTGCACCATGCGCTCCGCGGCGATCACGCGGTCGCGTCCGGCGACACGGCCGAAGAACCGGCGGATGCTCTCGCCGCCGGCGCGTCCCAGCCAGTACGCGGCCGAGTCGCCGATCACCGCGCCGGCCGCGCCGGCCAGGATGACGCCGACCAGGCTGAGCGATCCGGTCGACGCGAGGGTCCCGCCCGTCACGATGACGGTCTCGCCGGGAAACAGCGGGAACACGCCGTCACCGGCGACGATGGCGACGATGGCCAGATACCCGTGCTCGGTCGCCCAGTCGGTGAACTGACCGAAGAAACCGGCGCTGGTGGCCGCGACGAAGAATGTAAGAAACTTCAAAAGGTTCTCATCAACGGTTCAGGGCGGCGGGACTTACGACGACAACTGGTTCATCATGTCAGCAATGACGTCACCCTCCCCTCGCCGCGGTCGGATCCTCCTCGTCGCCGTCGCGGTGATGCTGGTCGCGACCCTCGTGCCCGCGCCACAGCGAGCCGGCGCGGTGGTGCCCCCGGCGCCGACGCAGATCACCCCGCCCACGCCGTGGTGGTCATGGGCGGCGCGCGTGCTGGTCCCGACGACGATTCGGGCGACCCCAAATCTGGGCGCCAGGTCGCTCGGTGTCCTCCAGCCGACGGCGCCGATCGCCGAGGGTCCGGCGACCCTGCTCGTGCTGGAGGCACGCCTGGTCGGTGACACCGAGTGGGTCCGGCTGCTCCTGCCGCGGCGTCCCAACGGCACGCGCGGCTGGGTGCGCTCGGATCTGTTGCGCCTGCGTCTCAACCAGATGCGGATCATCATCGACCAGAGCGACCGGCGGACCTACGTGCTGCGCAACGGTAAGCGCGTTCTGTCGGTGCGAAACGCCGTGGGCACCCCCGCGACCCCGACTCCCGTCGGCCGGTTCGCGGTGGCCGAGGAGATCCCCGTGCCAAGCGGCTTCCTGGGCCCCATGGTGCTGGTTACGACGGGGTACTCGGAGGTCCTCAACGAGTACGCGGGCGGTAACGGCCGGTTCGCCATGCACGGCACGAGCCTGCCGGGGCTGATCGGCACGCGCGCGAGCCACGGCTGCATACGTCACCGCAACGCCGACATCCTGCGTATCGCGTCGCTCGTGTCGCCGGGGACGCCGATCATCATCCGCAGGTAGCCGGAGGGGCACGCGAGCGCGGCTGACCGGGGTCAAGGCCGCAGGGGGATGCGTCGATAGCAACACCTGATGCGCCGTCCCGTCCTCATCGCCCTCGCGCTTCTCATCGCCTCGCTCGGCTGGGTGGCCGCGGCGCGTGGCGCCGTGACCGCCGTGGACCTGAAGACGGTCGACGTGGTGTTCGACGCGGGCGTGACGCGTCCCGACGCCGATCGTCAGCGACTCGAGCAGACCGCACGTGACCTTGGCGCCAAGGGCTTTCGCACCAAGTTCGCGGTCGTGGCCGGCAGGGTCCCCGACATCGACGCGCTCGCCAATACCCTGCGCAAAGACCTCGGCGAGTCGACGGTCGAGGCCGTGCTGGTGCTCGGTCCACGGCAACTCGGGGTTGACGCGAAGGTGTTCGACTGCGAGAAGCGCCTCGCGTTCGACGCCGAGGGGGCGACGCTGCGGGCCAACGACATCCAGGGCACGATCAACGTGGCGAACCGCCTCCAGGCGTTCCACGAGGCCCAGGTGCTCCGCGACGCTGACTGCAAGGACGTCGGCGGACCGACCACGAAGGCCGACGACGGGCCGTCTGTGGGGCTGATCACCATCCTTACTGTGATCCTGCTCGCGGGCGTCATCGGCTTCGTGTTCGCGCGACGTGCCGCCAAACGCGGCGAGGCGCGCCAGGCAGCGGACCAGCAATAGCGGGTCGACCTCGGTCGCTTATGGGGCGCGTGATTTGCCGGGTGGGAGTGGTGGCTCGGGGTATCCGTACCCGTAGACCACCATGTTGACGAACGGCTGCCACGCCGAGCGCGGCTCCCCCACCGGCGGCGGCGACAACCTGATCCGCGGACGCGACGGTGCGACACGCCACCGACCCTGAGTGAACCACCGCTGCATCGTGCGCACCGACGGCACCATCGAC
>JBKKDD010000088.1:0-6776 GCA_046708705.1 Miltoncostaeaceae bacterium
TCGATCCTGCGGACCGTCCTGCCCGTCGCGGGGTTGACGACGGCGACGTGCGACTCGGTATCGGCCGCCACCAGGACGAGCGGCGTGTCCACGACCGCCCCGGCCCCCGCCGGCGGTCGCGTCGCCCGCGCGACAACGCCCCCGGTGCCCGCGAGCAGGAACTGGCGTCGGTTCATGCCCACGATACGTCCGGGCGGGCCTGACACGTCCCGCTCCAGCCCAGCTCGGGCCGGCTCGGGTTCAGCTCACCTCGCCCCGGCGGAGCTTGCGATACAGATCGAGGGACTCACGAACGATCACGATCGCCTCCTCGGCGCCGAGCGGCTCCTCGATCACGACCTCCTTGTGCTCCAGCACCTTGTAGTCCTGGAAGAACCGCATCATCTCGCGAAGCACATGGCCGGGAAGCTGGTCGTGGCGCGTGTACTCGTTGACGGCGGGGTCGTAGATATTGACCGCGACGATCTTGTCATCGATGCCCTTGTCGTCGCGCATCCGCATCACCCCGACGGGCCTGGCCATCACGATGCTCATCGGGACAACCGGCTCCTGTCCCAAGACGAGCACGTCCAGCGGATCGCCGTCGTCACAGTAGGTCCGCGGGATGAACCCGTAGTTGGCCGGGTAATGCACCGCGCTGTAGAGCACGCGGTCGAGCTTGAGCATGCCGATCTCTTTGTCGAGCTCGTACTTGTTCTTGCTGCCCTTCGGCACCTCGATGACGACGGGGAACGCCTCGTCGATCTGCTCGTCGTCGATGTAGATGTCATGCCAGGGGTGCAAATCGACTCCTTGGGTCGCGGGGGCTGGACTCTATCGAGCACGAGACCCCGCCCCCGGACAGCGGCTCTGTCATGCTGTAGCGATCATCATCGGGGCGTAGCTCAGCTTGGTTAGAGTGCCGCGTTTGGGACGCGGAAGTCGCCGGTTCGAATCCGGCCGCCCCGACTCACCCGGGCGCACGTAGGCTCTGGAAATGGCATTGCCGCTGTCGCCACCGATCGCCCCGCAGCTTGCGCGCTCGGCGAGCGAGCTTCCCACCGGCGCCGGGTGGCTGTACGAGCAGAAGCTCGACGGGTTTCGCACGATCGCGTTCGTGGACGGAAGCGACGTCGTGTTGCAATCGCGTGGAGGCAAGCCGATGGGGCGGTACTTCCCGGAGCTGCGGTTCCCGCCCGGGCGGTATGTGCTGGACGGTGAGATCGTCATCCGCCACGGCGATGGGCCCGAGGACTTCGAGGCCCTGCAGAGCCGCATCCACCCAGCCGCCTCGCGCGTCGCTCTGCTGGCCGACGAGATCCCCGCCATGTTCGTCGCGTTCGACCTGCTCGCGCTCGACGACACGTCGCTGCTGGACGAGCCCTTCGCCACCCGCCGGGCCCGGCTCGAGCAGGTCATCGGCGATCCGGTCGCGCTCAGCCGCGTCGTTGAGGACCCCGCCGATGCGGCCGGATGGCTCCACGACGCCGAAGGGGTGATCGCCAAGGAGCGCGCCGCCCCGTACCTGCCGGGTGAGCGGCGCGGCATGGCCAAGATCAAGCGCATCCGCACCATCGACTGCGTCGTCGTCGGTTGGCGGCCGGGCAAGCTCGAGGGCACGCTCGGCTCGCTGATCCTGGGCTGCTACGACCCCGCCAGACACCTGCGCGTGATCGGACACAGCTCCGGGTTCAGCGCGAAGCAGAAGCGGGAGTTGCCCGCGATGCTCGCTCCCTACGAAAGCGGCGAGCGTGGCTCGGCCGACGCCAGCCGCTGGAGCGCCGACCGCGACCTGGAGTGGATCGCCCTGCGCCCCGAGCTCGTGGTCGAGGTCAGCTACGACCACGCGAGCGCCGGCCGCATCCGCCACGGCGCCAAGACCCTGCGTTTTCGCGACGACAAACCGCCCGCGGCCTGCACCGTCGACCAGATGGAGCAATGACGTGGAGGACTGGCGCGAGGTCAACCGGGCGTGGTGGGACGAGCGCGCCCCGCACCACGTGACCGGCGAGCTCTATGACGTCGCCGGCTTTAAGGGCGGCTTTGAGGGCGGCCGTTCGCGCCTTCGGGCGTTCGAACCCGACGAGCTTGGCGACGTCACAGGCCGCGATCTGGTGCACCTCCAGTGCCACTTCGGCCTCGACACCCTGAGCTGGGCGCGCCTGGGAGCGCGCGTGACGGGCCTCGACTTCTCCGCCCCGGCGATCGATTCCGCCATCGCCCTCGCGGCCGAGGTCGGCTTGGACGCCCGGTTCGTGACGGCCGACGTCTACGACGCCCCGGCGGCGCTCGGCCGGACGTACGACATCGTCTACACCGGAATCGGGGCGCTCCCCTGGCTTCCCGACATCCCCCGGTGGGCGACGGTCATCCGCGCGCTTCTGCGCCCCGGCGGGACCTTCTACCTGGTCGAGATTCACCCCATCCTGGACATCCTTGGTGACGGTGACATGACCGTCCGATACCCGTACATCCATGACGAGCCGATCGCCGAGGACGAGCCGGGCAGCTACGCGACCGCGGGCGGCGACCCGTACACGAACGTCGCGACTCGCTCGTGGAACCATCCACTCAGCCGCGTGATCGGCTCGCTCCTCGACGCCGGGCTCACCATCGAGCTGTTCAACGAGCATCCGTTCACCGTCTACGAGCGCTGGCCGTTCATGCGCCGCGACGGCGAGGGCCGATACTGGCTGCCCGCCGAGTACCCCGCGCTGCCACTGCTGTACTCGCTGCGCGCGCGCCTGCCGGCCTGACCGCGGACATCACCTCAGGTCGGGAAGGTCCTCCTGAGAGCACGAAGGCGCGCAACTGCTTCTCGGGATGGCTCAGTCGTCCGGTTGCTCGCCCTCCGTGGGCCGGCGGGCGCGGCTCGGCTGGACACGACGCGGCTCGCCCCGTTGCTTGCGAAAGTGCGGTGGCCAGGGGGCGTCGCCCAGCCCCTCGGCCTCGTCGCGTGCCGCCAGGTCAAGCAGGCGATCGAGCGCCCCGGGAAGGGCGTCGATGCCGGTCGACGGGTCCCCCACCGCGGCCACGCGCGCCGGGACGGTGTCGATGCGCAGGTCATCCGGCTCGACGTCGGCCACCTCGTCCCAGCGCAGCGGACACGACACCCGCGCATTGGGCACCGGCCGGACCGAGTACGCCGAGGCGACGGTGCGGTCCCGGGCGTTCTGGTTGTAGTCGACGAACACCCCGTGGCGCTCCTCCTTCCACCACTTGCTGGTGGCGAGGTCCGGCACCCGGCGCTCCACCTCCCGCGCCTGGGCCCGCGCCGCGCGGCGCACCTCGGTAAATCCGTGCTCGGGCACGATCCGCACGTTGACGTGGATGCCCCGCGAGCCCGAGGTCTTGGGAAACCCGGTCAGGCCGTGGTCGGTCAGCACGTCGCCCACGACCAGCGCCACCCGCCGCACGTGGTCCCACGGCACGTCCGGCTGCGGGTCCAGGTCGACGCGAAGCTCGTCCGGCCGGTCCAGGTCGGCGCGGCGCACCGGCCACGGGTTGAAGTCGATGACGCCCAGGTTGACCGCCCAGACCAGATGGGCGGCGTCGTCGGGTACGAGCTCGGTCGCGGTCCGCCCGCTCGGGAAGCTGACCGTCGCGGTCTGAAGCCACTCCGGCGCGCCGTTTGGCACGCGCTTCTGGAAGAACGGCTCTCCGGCCGCGCCGTCCACGTAGCGCTTCAGTACGGTCGGGCGCTCGCGCAGGTGCACCAGCGCGGCGTCGGCGACCGCCAGGTAGTACTCGACCAGGTCCAGCTTGGTCACCTCGATCTCGGGGAAGAACACCTTGGCCGGGTTGGACAGACGCACCTGACGCCCGGCCACGTCGAGCATCAGGTGGTCGTCAGCCATCAGCGCGCTACGCGGCGGCCCACAGCTCGGCCAGGCGCCCCAGGAGCGCGCGGTACCGAGCGATCGCCTCGTCGCGGCCGCACAGCTCGATGCTCTCGTACACGCCGGTCGAGACGGTGCGGCCCGTCACCGCGATGCGCTGCGGCTCCAGGAACTCGCGCGCGTTCTCGCCCAGGATGTGCAGCTGATCCTGCAGCGCGTCCTTGATCGCCTGGAGCTCCCATTCGGGCAGGGCTTCCAGCCTGCCGAGCCCGCCGCCGATCACCTGAATGGAGTGCTTGACGTCGGCGCTCACGCGCTCCCACGCCTCGGGCTCCAGCGCGTACTCCCCGAACATCCATCCGGCGAGCGCGTGGTACTCGCTGAGCTTGCTGATCTTGCCCTTGACCGCCTTGGCGCTGCGGCGCACGCGGGCCTCGGCGGCCGCCCCGCCATTGGCGGCGATGAAGCCGGTGCCCGTCAGGTAGGCCACCAGCGCGTCCTCGAACGCCTGCGGCTCCATCATGCGCAGGTAGCGCCCGTGCATGACCTCGGTCTTGCGCTGGTCGAACACCGCCCCGCCCTTGGCGATGCGCGCGATGCTGAACGCCTGCACCAGCTCGTCGAGGGCGAACCGCTCGGTTTTGTCGTCGTAGCTCCAGCCCAGCAGCGCCAGTGAGTTGACGAACGGCTCGGGCAGGAAGCCGTCGGCCTCGAACTCCTCGACCGACGCCGCGCCGTGACGCTTGCTGAGGCGCTTCTTGTCGGGACCGAGGATCAACGGGATGTGCGCGTAGGTCGGCGGCTCCAGCCCGAGCGCCCGGATGACCAGCATCTGCTTGGGGGTGTTGGAGATGTGGTCTTCGCCGCGGATGACGTGGCTGATCGCCATGTCGGCGTCGTCGACTGCCGCGGCCAGGTTGTAGGTGGGCGTGTCGTCGGAGCGGGCGATCACGAAGTCCTCGACGTTGGCGTGGTCGAACGTCACGGTGCCGCGCACCATGTCCTCGATCACCGTCTCCCCCTCCGCCGGCACCGCGAAGCGCCACACCGGTTGCCGTCCCTCGGCCGCGAACGCGTCGAGCTCCGCCTGCGTGTACTCGCGCTTGCACCGCACCACCGGGGCGCGCTTGTCGCGGCGGGCGGCCTCGCGCTGGGCGTCCAGCTCCTCGGCCGTCTCGTAGGCGGCGTATACGGCGCCGGCCTCGCGCAGCCGCCGGATCGCGTCGCGATAGACCTCGTCGCGCTCGCTCTGCCGGAACGGCCCCTCGTCCCAGTCGAGGCCCAGCCAGCGCAGCACCCGCAGGATCTCCGCCTCGCTCTCGGGGGTGGAGCGCTCACGGTCGGTGTCCTCCATCCGCAGCACGAAGGTGCCGCCGGTCTTGCGCGCGATCAGCCAGTTGAACAGCGCAGTGCGCGCGCCGCCCACGTGCAGGCTGCCGGTGGGGCTCGGCGCAAACCGCACGCGGCACGGCTCGGTGATGTCGGGGCGGCGGGGCGGCACGGGCGAACAATAGCCGTGGGCTCGCCGCCCGAGTCCTGTGACTTCCGAGGCCGCTCGGGCACGAGAGGGAGGCCACCGGATACGTAGGATGGCGTCCATGCGATTCGGCGCCCATGTCTCCTCCAGCGGAGGGATCAGCAACGCGATCGACCGTGGCGTCACGATTGGCTGCGAGAGCCTGCAGGTGTTCACGCACAACCCGCGCACCTGGGCGCCGATCAACCACAAAGACGACGAGATCGCCAGGTTTCGCGCCAAGTCGGAGGCGGCCGGGATGGGGCCGCTCGTCTCCCACGGCCTGTACCTGATCAACCTGGGCGCCCCGGACGCCGAGCAGCCGACCGGCCCGCCCGGCAAGCCCGCGACCAAGACCCGCAACTTCTACCGCTCGTCCCAGGAGAGCCTGCGCCAGCACCTGGCGATCGGCGAGGCGCTGGGTCTTTCAGGGGTCGTGCTGCACGTGGGCTCGTCCAAGGGCACAACGCTGGACGAGGCGATAGCCCGGATCGGCAGCGCGATCGCGGCGGCGCTCGACGAAGTGCCGGGCGACTGCTGCGTCTACCTCGAGAACACCGCCGGCGCGGGCGACACCATCGGCCGCACCTTCGAGCAGCTCAAGTCGGTGTTCGACGCCGTCGGCCACGCGAGCCGCCTGGGCTTCTGCCTGGACACGCAGCACCTGTACGCCTCGAGCTACCCGGTGCACGAGCCGGACGGCATCGATCGGGTCCTGGACGAGTTCGACCGGATCGTCGGGATCGATCGGCTGCGCTGCCTGCACCTCAACGACTCGATGACCGACTTCGGCGCCAACCGCGACCGCCACGAGAACATCGGCGACGGCCAGATCGGAGAGGATGGCTTTCGCCGCATCCTGGGCCACCCGGCGCTGCAGGCGCTCCCGGGCATCCTCGAGGTGCCGGGTCTCGCGGGGAACGGCCCGGATCAGGAGAACATGGACCGCATCCGCCGCCTGCACCGCGAAGGGTTGAAGCTGCGCGGATAGCGCTGCACCCGGGCACATTCGGCGACATCTGCCGCCATCGCTAGCGTTACGGTGTGTCGTACTACGGCGAAGATCTCGCATACGTCCACGCGGTGGGGTTCACGTCGCAGGCGGAGCTCGCCGCCGAGCGCCTGCTGCAGGAGATCCACCGCGACGGCGCCGAGCGTGGCCTGGTCGTCGATCTCGGCTGCGGCCCGGGCGTGACGGCCGCGCGGCTGCTGGCGGCGGGGTACGACGTCCACGGGATCGATTCGTCCCCGTCGATGCTGGTGCTGGCCCGTGCCCGCGCACCCCGAGCGACCTTCGTGGAGGGCTCGTTCGTCACCGCCGAGATCCCTCCGTGCGACGCGGTCGTCGCCGTCGGCGAGGTGCTCAACTACCTGTCCGACACCGCGAACACTCCGAGGGCGCTCGAGCGCCTGTTCGCCCGCGTCTTCAAGGCGCTATGGCC
>JBKKDD010000089.1:0-2891 GCA_046708705.1 Miltoncostaeaceae bacterium
GCTTGTCTGGTGGGCTCGGTTATGTGTATAAGAGTCAGGGGCGGGGGCCACAACGGCGCGGGCACCGCGATGACCGACGGGGGCGTGGTCGTCGACCTGTCCAGGATGCGTGGCGTCCTCGCGGATCGGGCGACCCGCCGGGTGCTGGCCCAGGGCGGCGCAACCTGGGGCGACATGGACCGGGAGACCCAGCTCTTCGGCCTCGCGGTGCCGGGCGGCGTCGTCTCCACCACGGGCATAGGCGGCCTCACCCTTCACGGCGGAGTCGGGCACCTGCGACGTACGCACGGCCTCTCGATCGACAACCTCCTCTCCGTCGAGGTCGTCACCGCCGACGGCGCCGTGCGGCGCGCGTCCGCGGACGAGAACCCGGACCTCTTCTGGGCGGTACGGGGCGCGGGCAGCAACTTCGGCGTCGTCACCGCGTTCGAGTTCACCGCCCACCCGGTCGGTCCCACCGTCGCGGTGGCCGCGCTCTTCTATCCCCTCGCCGAGGCCAGGACGATCTTGGCCGCGTGGCGGGACTTCCTCTCGAGTGCTCCAGACGAGGTCAACTCCCTCGCGCTCTGCTGGAGCGTCCCCGATCATGATCCCTTCCCCGCCGAGCATCGCGGCAAGGAGGCCGTGCTCATCGCCGGCGTCTACGCCGGGCCGGCCGAGGAGGGCGCGGTGGTGGTCGAGCCCCTCCGCCACCTGGCCGAGCCGATCATCGATCTGAGCGGCCCCTGGCCGTGGGTCGGGCTCCAAACCGGGTTCGACGAGCTGTTCCCCCCCGGCGAGCTCCACTACTGGAAGTCCCGGGCCCTCACGGAACTCTCCGACGCGGCGATCGACGAGATCGCCGGCTTCGGCGAGCGGCGGCCGACTCCGCAGACCGACATCGTCATCTGGCACCACGGCGGGGCGATGAGCCGGGTGGACGAGGCCGCGACCGCCTACGGCCGCCGCGACACGACGTTCCTCGTCACAGCGGAGGCCAACTGGACGGACCCGGCCGTCACCGACCGGGCGATCGCCTGGGCACGGGAGTGCTGGGATGCGATGGGCGGCTATTCGGCGATCGGCGTTTACCTCAACTTCCCCGGGTTGGGCGAGGACAACGACGCGCTGGCGCGCGAGGGCTACGGCGAGAACTACGAGCGCCTCGCGCAGCTCAAGGCCACGTACGACCCCGGGAACCTTTTCCGCTCGAACGTCAACATCGTGCCGGCGAGCGGGTAAGGCCCGGTCTCACGGCGCCGGGCGATCGCAACCGCCACCACCATCAGGCGCGCGGCGAAACCGGTCGTTAGCAGGACCAGCGCGAGAACGCCGACCGCAGCGGCTGCGTTTTGCCCACACGACGAGTCGCAGCGACGAGCGCAAGTTTCGCTCTACGAGCACGTGCAACCAGGACGCCCGCCCAGACGAG
The DNA here is from genome assembly GCA_046708705.1 of Miltoncostaeaceae bacterium. Taxonomy (GTDB): domain Bacteria; phylum Actinomycetota; class Thermoleophilia; order Miltoncostaeales; family Miltoncostaeaceae; genus CALMEC01. The sequence goes on from JBKKDD010000089.1 coordinate 1,412, forward strand.
TGTGGCGGCGCCGACTACCGCCGTGATCGCGACCGGGACATCGAAGAGTCGCACGAGGGGCCACGAGCGCACCAGCATGATGATGCCGAGCGCCGCGCAGAAATCGCGTCACGCCGAAGGGATTCACGGGCGCACGCTTCGAACGTCGACACGGTCGCACTGTACCGACCAACCTCTCCCCGATCCGGAGGGAACGCACTCACGCGAAGCGAGATCGTCTGGCTACTCGTGCGACTCGACAAGGATTACCCGGCGCAGGGCCCCGGCGTCCCCCCTTGGGGTTGACCCGCTTTCGTGGACACTCGTCGAGGGGGGATGATTCCCGTGGAAGGGAGTTCACATGCAGCGTGTCCGTAGGAAGTTCACTCCGGAGTCAAGGCCCGCACCGTCGAGTTGGTTCGCTCGTCGGGTAAGCCGGTCGCGCAGGTGCAGGGAGCTTGACCTGACCGAGACGGCGGTGCGCCGTAGGATCGACTAGGCCCGCATCGACGCGGGTGAGCTCGAGGGGCTCACCACGACGGAGCGGGAGGAGCTCACCCGGCTTCGCAAGGAAAACAGGGTGTTGCAGGAGGAGCGGAAGATCCTGCGAAAAGCGACGGCCTTCTTCGCCAAGCGGGACGGCGCATCGAATGGGGTGACCGTTCCACGATAACTACACGTGGAACGCGGCCCTCGACCCAGTCGAGCTCAGCCACCACACCCAGATCGACGACCTGGACTCCGAGCCGCTGCACGGACGGAAGACGTGGTGGGCCACCGTCAGGACTGTCGACGGATACGACCCGCTCTGCTCATGCTGCCCACTGCTGTGGTCGGCCGAATCGGATCGGCTCGAGGGGCTCGCTCGCGGTGGCAGCGACGAGACCGGCGGGCAGATCTACCCCGACGGATACGTCGTCGGCCTCGACGTGCAGACAGGCATCGTCGTGTCCCTCCGCTCGGCCGACGCCATCCCTGCGTTCACGACATTCACGATCACCATCCACGCGGTCGACGGGCCGGTGCCGCCGGTCGACGCCGCCTTGGGGCCGGCCACGCCCCCCAAACATCGCGCCCTGAAGCTGCTCCTTCGGCCCAACGCCGACCTCATGCCCGGGTCACCGGAGACGGCGGGTTCCCGCTCATATGAACCCGAGGCGGTGGATTCGGGGCGTTGCTTTGTGCGTGAGGCAGCTGGCGAGCTCTGCGACTTGTGCTCAGCGAGACGGTACGACAGGAGATCCGGAATCGACCGCCGGGGCTACGCCGCGTCGATATAGCGCCGTAGCGCCTTACGGATGACATCGCTCACGGTCGTCGCATCCTTCGCCGCGCGCTCGTCGAGCGCGGCACGGAGGGCCGGGTCGAGGCGAACGGGCACGAGTTCCGACGGCCCGTCGCCCAGCGGCGGCCGACCGCGCATGCGGAGCGCGGAATGCTCGTAATAGGTCCGCGCGACCACGTCAGCCAACTCAAGATAAAGCCGTACGCCAACGTGCGG
>JBKKDD010000090.1:0-46975 GCA_046708705.1 Miltoncostaeaceae bacterium
CTCCTTGACCGGCATCATCGCGCCGAGGTTGTCGAACGGGGTCGCACAAAGCGCCCACGTGCGGATCGCGTTCGCCGAAGCGGTACGGATCGACTCGGGCTTGAGCTGGAACCGGTGCTGGCCGACCGTCTCGGGCCGTCCCATGGCACGGGCGGTCGCCTCGGTGACCTCCGACGGGAGGTAGGTGAGGTCCCACTTCGTGCTCATGAGGTCCGGCTGCGTGATGAGACGGAGGTTCATCCGACCGTAGCGGGGGTCGCCGTAAAACGACGGCTTCGCGGGAAGCTCAGCGTCGTCGTAGCGGCCCGTTGCGGTGTGGATGAGGTAGCCACGACGCTCCAACGTGAAGTTGAAGTAGTCGTTGCCGAACCCACCGTACCCGTCGTCCTCCTTGCCACCGTGCTCTTGGGTGATGATGTACGCGATCTTCTTCGGGAAACCGAAGGGCTCGCGGCCAGCGAACACGGCTGCGTCCTGCGTGAGGTACATGTACGGGTAGTACCCGGCGTAATAGGTGTTGCCGTCCCCAGCCTTGTGGCTTGCGGACACGGTGACGCCCATCTCGCCGTACGGACCGAGGCCCGTGTGGAGGTGGTCGACGTACCAGAACTCGACGACGTCGTCCTCGAGGTCCAGGCACTTGGGAAGGATGTGGTTCAGGTCCTTCTCGTCGCAACGATAGAAGAACGCAGACCAACGGGAGTTGGTGTACGTCAGCGGAACAATGTCGTAGTCGACGAGCGGATCGGCGATACCCTGGGAGATGATGTCGCGCTTGTCACGATCGAGTGCAAGCGGCGGCGCATCGCCCGAGTCGACCCACGGAACGCTGGTCACGTTGAGCTGTTGACCCATTCGTAAGCTCCTTTCGGGGTCGAGGGTTAGGCGCCGAGGCCGATGGGCTTCGGGAACCGGTGGCGCAGGCCGTACCGGTACGGCTTCGCCGCACCAGACCACGTTGCGTCACGCGTGTAGGTCTCCGTCCACAGCACCTGACCCGCCGGGATGATGAGGTCGAAGCTGAAGGTCATGAGACCGAGCAGCTCCTTCGGCGGAAGCTCGTGGCCGAGGTTGTCGTACGGAGTCGCCTGCATGAACCAGTTGATCTGGCCGGCGCTGGCGGTACGAATGGACTCGGGCTTCACCTGGAAGCGGTGCGAGCCTTCGGTGTCCGGACGGCCGATGAGGGTCGCCAGGTCCTTGGTCATGAGCGAGGGCAGATACACCAGCTCCCAACGCGACTCCGCCACGTCCGGAGACGTGACGACCTTCATGTTCATACGGCCGTACTCCGTGTTGCCGTAGAACGCCGGCTTGGCCGGCAGGTCCGCGTCGTCGTACTTCCCCGTTGCCGAGTGAAGCACGTACCCGTTCCGGATCATAAGGAACGAGAAGTAGTTGAACTGGTAGATCTTGGAGTCCATGACCCCGTAGCCGTCGTCAGGCGCTCCACCGTGCTCGACGATGCGGATGAAGGCTTCCTTTTTCGGGAAGCCCAGCACGCGACCGGCGTCGATCGCAGCGTCCTGGGTCAGGTACATGTAGGGGTAGTACCCGGCGTAGTAGGTCTTGCCGTCTCCAGCCTTATGGCTGGCGGCAACGGTGGCGCCCCACTCACCGTACGGGCCGAGCATGGTGTGGTTGTGATCCACGTACCAGAACTCGACGATGTCGTCCTCGACCTCGAGGCAGTCGGGCACCACGCGACGAAGGACCTTCTCGTCTGCCCGGTAGAAGAATGCTGACCAGCGTGAGTTGGTGTAGGTCAGCGGAAGGGTGTCAATGTCCCAGATCGGGTCCACGAGCGAGTAGATAAACGCGGTCTTCTCGTCGCGGTCGACCGGCGACGGAGGGATCTCCCCCGTCTCGGCGCCTGGGATCTGCGTCACGGCGAACTGCTCTGCCATATCTTGGCATCCCCCTTTCAGGATGGAAGGGTGGTGCACACGAACCGCACGAACGCCCACACGAAGGCCACCGACATTCGCCGGGTGCATCCGGAGGGAGCGAACAGCGGTCGCAGCATATGTCACGTACCCACTATCGTCAACGGCCCGTGTTGTCCGCTCGCGGGCGGCGAGACCGCTCTTCGCAAAGGGGGTTGCGGCATCCGCAACCACATCGTGCGGATGTTGACAACCTCGGTTCGATCGACATAGCCTCGCACCTGAGCCGGCGGGGCGACATGCTGCCGGGGCAGCTCGAGCGGATTCATCCATGGACAAAGGGGGGGTTTCATGAGGGGATTCTCGCGGCGCATAATCGTCCTGCTGGGCGCGGCGGCGCTCAGCATGGGCCTTACGGCGTGCGGCGGTGACGACGAGGACACGTCGGGTACCGGCGCGACGGGCGACACCGCCACATTGCGACTGGGGTATGTGACGACGCCTCAGCATCCGTACGGCATCGCGCTCGACGCGTTCAAGAAGGAGGTCGAGACGGCGTCCGGCGGGAAGCTCGTCATCGAGAACACGCCGAACTACACCGGCGGCGACATCCAGTTGTTCGATGATGTCGTCGGCGGCACGATTGAGATGGGCGGTATCTCCACCGCCATCTGGGATACCAAGGGCAGCAACACCTTCCAGGCGCTACAGGCACCGTTCCTGATCACCAACTACGGCCTCGCCGGGACGGTGGAGGGCGGACCCATCGGCACCGCGATGCTCCAGAGCCCCAACGGACCAGCGAAGTTCGGCCTGGTCGGCCTCGGGATCCTCGAGGGTGGCCTGCGCAAACCCGTCAGTCGGGGGGCCCCGCTGAAGAGCCCGGCGGACTTCAAGGGCAAGAAGATCCGCGAGCCGCAGTCGAAGGTTCTTTCCATCGCGACGGCGGCCCTCGGCGCCCAGCCGGTGGCTGTGCCAGTCGGTGAGGTTTTTACGGCCTTGCAGAACGGCACCGTCGACGGTGTGGAGGCGAACCTCGGCCTGCTCGTGGCGAACAAGTGGTTCGAGGTCACGAAGAATGTCACCCAGAACATCAACCTGTGGCCGTTCCCGGCCGCCGTGGTCGTCAACAAGGCGCAGTTCGACAAGTTGACCGACGAGCAGAAGGGGTGGCTCGAGACCGCAGGGAAGAACCTATCGGCGGCCTCGATCAAGGTCTTCACCAACCCGGCGCCCGACGCGACGAACTTCGTCCAGGTGCTGTGTGACGCTGGCTACACGTTCGCCTTCGCGAGCGACGCAGATATCGCGGCGCTCACCAAGGCGGTGCAACCTGCCTACGACCAGCTGTCTGAGGACCCGGAGGTCGCCGGGCTGATCAAGCAGATCCAGGACGCGAAGGCGGCTGCAGGGCCCCCGGCGGCGCCACCGCCACTCCCGGCCGGCTGCAAGACGGCGTAGTGCGAGCAGGTCCGACCCGACCGGCTCGACATCGCGTCGAGCCGGCGGGTCATCCGCGACGGGCCCACCGGCCGTGACCAACGCCCCGGTCGACGGGGGTGCGGCGTCGAAGGGGTCGACGCCCCACGGATATCTACGCCGCGTCGCCGCGTGGCTTGAGTTGTACTCCGCCGCCGCCGCCCGCATCGCCCGTACGCTGATGATTCTCGGGATCGTGCTGTGCGCGGGCGGTATCGCCGTGAACGTCTTTACGCGATACGTCCTGGGGTTCTCAATCACCGGGTATGACGAGATCGCGTCCTACGCGTTCCTGTGGGTTGTGTGGATGGGGGTGTCCATCGCGGTGAAGCGCGGCGATGTGACCGTCATCACCTTCCTCGCTCAACGGGGGCCGTCGTGGTGGCGCCGGTCGGTTGCCGTGTTCTCGGGACTCTCGCTCGCGGTGCTGTTCGCATACTGCCTCCTGCGCTCGACGCAGTTCGCCGTCTCGCGAGAGGCGCTGAACAACACATCAACAATCCTGGGCATCCCCACGTTCTACGGGATCGCGTCGATGACCCTCGGCTACTACTTCATCTCGTTGCACTACTTGTCGCGACTCGTGGGCGCGGCGGCCCCCGTCGCCGAGCGCGGCCGCGCAGGCATGCGCGCCGCCGCCGCCGGTCTGGTCGGAGGCGTCGCACTCAGCGCGGCAGTGTGGGGGATCTGCGCCGGGATCCTCGCGACCGGCGCGAGCCCGCTACTCGCCATCGGGGTGGTCTTCGTCGCGCTCACACTCGCGGGGAACCCAATCATCTTCATGCTCTCGATCGTCGGGATCATGTCCGCGACCGGGTTCCTGGGGCTTTCATTCTATGACAACCCCGACATCCTGTTCCCGTTCCGCACGACGCAGAACGTCCTGGGGCTTCAAGGGTTCACGGAACTCGTGGTCATCCTGATGTTCCTGATCGTCGCGGAGGTGATGAACGCCAGCGGCATGTCCGACCGGCTCATCGCGTTCGCGGCGACGCTCGTCGGTCACTTCCGCGGCGGCATGGCCTACGTCTGCCAGGTCACCTCCGCCTTGGTGTCCGGGGTCTCCGGCTCTGCCCAGGCGGATGCGGCGATCATGACGCCGCTGCTTGTCCCGGCGATGCAGAAGGAGGGGTATCCGAAGGACGTCGCCGCCGCAGTTGTCGCCGGCGCGTCGATCAAGGGGCCAATCGGTCCAATCTCCATCATGTTCATCGTCTACGGCGTGATCGTCACCGACGGAGGATCGTCGATCTCGCGGCTCCTGCTGTCGGGGATTTTGGCGGAGGTCCTGCTCCTGCTCTTCCAAGGAGCGACGGTCTACCTCGTCGTGCGGCGACTGGGGTTCTTCGAGAAACGGCCGTTCGTGGGCGTCCGGGTCGCCGGACGGGCGGGGCTGCGCGCCCTCCCGGTCCTGGTGATCCCCGTCATCATCCTCGGCGGGATCCTGCGCGGCGTGTTCACCACCAGTGAAGCTGGCGCGGCGGCAGCGGCGGTCGCGATCTTCCTCGCGCTGTTCTGGTATGCGTCGCTTGCCCCGAGGGACCTGCCCCGGGTGATCACCCTTGCGGGCGTCGAGACCGGCATCGTGCTGCTGCTCGTCGGCGACTCGGCGATCCTCGCGAAGACCCTGGAGGTCAACGGGTTCGGACGGGACCTGTCGGATTTTCTGACTGGCATCACCGACAACAAGTATGTCTTCCTGTTGCTCGTCAACGTCCTCCTGCTTGCGATCGGGATCTTCCTGGAACCGCTGCCCGCGCTCTACATCTTCGCCCCGCTCCTGGCGCCCATCGCCGTCGGGGTGTACGACATGGACCCGACGCACTTCGGGTTGATCGTCGTGTTCAACCTGGTGCTCGCGCTCATCCACCCGCCGATCGGGCTCGTGTTGTTTCTCGTGTCGAGCCTGGCAAAGGTGTCGGTCGAGCGGCTTTCGATCATGATCATCCCCTGGCTTCTGGTGAGCCTGTTCGTCTTGTTCCTCGTCACCTACCTGCCCGACTACATCGTCCTGGTGGTCGTCAACCACGGCGGGGCCGTGGCGGCGGTCCTCGGCGTGCTGGTCGGCGCGGCACTCGCGACGTTCGCGGTAGTCGAGACGGTCGGCTTCATGCGACACAGATCCGGGGGGCGTCGGCGGTGACGCGGCGGGCTCGTCTGCTCGACGGGCCGCTAGGATCCCGCCGTCTGTGAGCTGCGACCCGTCCATCACCGCGACGTGATCCTCTGCCTGTCCGGCGGGACCGGCGGGGCTAAGATGGTCGACGGCTTGGCGCAAGTCGTGGGGCAGCCGAGCCTGGGCGTCGTGGTCAACACCGGCGATGACGCCGACATCCACGGTCTGCGCGTCTGCCCCGATCTGGACATCTGCACGTACACGCTCGCAGGCGTTGTCGATGAGCGCGGCTGGGGGTTCGCCGCCGACACGTTCCGCTGCCTCGAGGGCCTTGCGACCTACGGCCGCGACGCCTGGTTCGGGTTGGGCGATCGGGACCTCGCGACCCACATCCACCGGACGCTGATGCGCGCCGACGGCGTGAGCCTGAGCGAGATCACCGCGGACATCTGCATGCGACTGGGCGTCGGAGCCCGTGTGCTTCCGATGAGCGACCAGGACGTGCGCACGATCATCCACACCCGAACGGGACCGAAAGCATTCCAGGAGTACCTCGTGCGCGACGGCGCGCGCGAGCAGATCGACCGGATCGAGTTCAGCGGCATCGAGTGTGCCGCGCCGGCGCCAGGTCTTCTCGACGCGGTCGCGGCGGCTGCGGCGATCGTCATCGCCCCGTCGAGCCCGGTCGTGTCGATCGGGACGATCCTTGCGGTCCCCGGTGTGCGCGACGCCCTCGCTGCCTGTCGCAAGAAGGTCGTCGCGGTGAGTCCCATCATCGGCGCCCGACCGCTCGAGGGTCCTGCGGACCGGTTTCTGGCAGGGGTGGGGGAGCGTGAGTGCTCGGCACGGGTGATCGCACGGCTCTTGGCGGATGTCGCCGCAGTGATCCTCGTGCACGACAGCGAAAGCCCGGAGACGATCGATGACGTGGCCGCGACCGGCGTCCATCCGGTGGTGTGCGACATCGTGATGGCAGACCGGCCAGGTCGGGCCAGGTTGGCGGCGCGCGTGCTGGAGGCGGCAGGGTGATCCCGGTGATCATCCCCGTCAAACGGCTCGACAGTGCGTTGCAACGACTCGCGGGCGTACTCGATCGGGATGAGCGCCGATCGCTCCAGGCGGCGATGTTGAACGATGTGTTGGCGGCGACCGCGGCGTTCAGCGACCGCGTCGTCGTCGTCACCGCCGACAAGCTGGTGGCGGCGCTCGCGCGCGACCACGGTGCCCGCGTTGCCCCGGACAGCGACCCACCAGCCGGGATCGACGCGGCTGTGGCGCGTGGTCTCGGCGCCATCCAAGCGCACAGCGCGGCGCTTGTGCTCATGGGTGATCTGCCGTGCGCGAGCGCGGGTGATCTGCGTCAGGTGGAGGTCGCCCACCCGGGTGGGCGTGGGATCGTGTGCGCGGTCTCTCGCGACGGGACCGGGACCAACGCGATGCTGCTTCGGCCCGCCGATGTGATCGCCCCATCGTTCGGCGTCGGGTCGTTGGCACGGCACGTGTCGGCGGCGGCGAGGGTGAACGCGGAGTCGACCCTCGTGACCGCACCGGGCCTGATGCTCGACATCGACACACCTGAGGACCTGGTGGCGCTCGTGCGAAGAGCCGCTTCGACCAGCGCCGGACGTCTGTGCACCAGACTCGGAGTCCTCGAGCGCATTCCGGTGACCGTCGAGCGATGATGCTCGCCGCGCTGACCGGGCTTCCCGAGATCCGCCCGGGGATGGATCTGCCGGCGATGCTCAGCGTGTGCGCCGCCGCCGCCGGGATTGTGCCCGGGGACGTGGTCGTGGTCGCCCATAAGGTCGTGAGCAAGGCGGAGGACGGGCTCGTGCGCCTGGACGATGTCGTCGTGTCCGATGCTGCGGCGGCCCTGGCAGACGAGACGGGGAAGGACCCACGCCTGTGTGAGATGATCATCTCGGAGTCGCGATCGATCGTGCGTCGTCGCGGCGGGACGCTGATCTGCGAGACCCACCACGGGTTCATTTGCGCGAACGCCGGGATCGACGCGTCCAATGTCGCGCCGGGTTGGGTCGTCCTTTTGCCTCGGGACCCGGATCGAAGTGCCCGTAGGCTGCAGGTGGCGCTGGCGGCGGCTGCGGGCGGGCGGGTCGGAATCGTGATCGCCGACACCCACGGGCGAGCGTTTCGCCGTGGCATCGTCAACGTCGCGATCGGTGTCGCCGGGTTTCGCGCGCTGGTCGATCAGCGCGGACGCCATGATCGCGAGGGACGCGTGCTGGTCGCGACCGAGCAGGCCTTGGCGGACGAGCTCGCCGCCTCCGCGGGGATCCTGATGGAGAAGGCCGCAGGTCTCCCGGCGATACTGGTGCGCGGTGTCGCGACCGAGTGGGGCCCCGGCGGTACGTCGGAACTGCTGCGCGACGCTCGCCATGACCTGTTTCGCGGGCTGGAGGACGGTGAGGACCGATGAGCGATGTCGGCAGCCCCTCGCGACCGCTCCGTGTCGCGATCGTCGGCTCCGGACCTGCGGGCTTCTACACCGCCGACCACCTGCAACGCCGCGACGGACTGGCGGTCCGCATTGACATGTACGACCGGTTGGCAACGCCATACGGGTTGGTGCGACTCGGGGTCGCGCCCGATCACGAGAAGATCAAGTCGGTCACGAAGGTCTACGAGCGTGTCGCCGCCGACCCCGGCTTTCGGTTCTTCGGGTGTGTCGAGATCGGACGCGACCTGGTCGACGACGACCTGGCCCGCCATTACGACGCAGTTGTGCTGAGTGTCGGCGCACAGGTGGATCGGCGAATGGGGATTCCCGGGGAGGATCTGGCCGGCAGCATCTCCGCGACCGACTTCGTCGCCTGGTACAACTCTCACCCCGACCACCGCGAGCTCGACGTGGATCTGTCGGTGTCGGATGCGGTGGTCGTCGGCAACGGCAACGTCGCCGTCGACGTGGCGCGCATCCTCGCGGCACGCCCCGAGGCGCTCGCGGTGACCGACATCGCCGCTCACGCTCTGGACAGACTGCGTGTCAGTGCGGTGCGCACGGTGACCATGCTCGGGCGGCGCGGCCCGGCACAGGCGGCATTCACCCCCAAGGAGATCAGGGAACTCGGCGAGCTCGAAGGGGTCACCCTCGTCGTGGATCCCGCCGACTTGGAGGGGATCGACGCGACGGGCGACGAGCACGCCGAACGGGTTCTGAACGCGCTACGCAGCGTGGCCGGCCGTGTCGCCGCAGCGGATGAGCGCGTGATCGTGCTGCGGTTCCTGACCTCCCCGACAGCGCTTCGCGGTGACGGAAAGGTGCGCGAGGTGGCGGTCGTCGGCAACGAGCTGGTCATGCAGGACGGATCACTTCGCGCGCAGCCGACGGGGACCGTCGATGTCATCCCGGCGGGGCTCGTCCTTCGGGCCGTCGGATATCGCGGCGCGCCGGTCCCCGGGTATCCGTTCGACGAGCGCTCAGGTCGTATTCCGAATGTCGACGGGCGGGTTGTTGACGCGGAGGGAACGCCACTTGCCGGACGCTACGTCGCCGGATGGATCAAGCGGGGTCCGCAAGGGGTCATCGGTACGAACAAGGCCGATGCGGGGGAGACCGTGGAACGATTGATGCAGGATCTCGCCGACGGCAGGCTGCCGCGCCCATCGCACCCCGATGTGGCCGCCGCCGCCGCGCTCGTCGGCGAGCGGGTGCCAGACGTGATCTCGTGGGGCGACTGGACGCGGGTTGACGCGCGCGAACGGGAGCTTGGAATCGCTGAGGGACGACCCCGACGCAAGTTCTCGTCTGCCGAGGCGATCCTGACCTTTCTGCGCGACGCCTCGCCCTAGCCGACCGTCGCGAACGCGGGCCGTGGGTGGGGGATCTCGCCGTATACGGTCGTGCGTTGGCGGGGGATGCGCCCGGCATCACGGATGACCCGACAGAAATCATCTGGCGTTGCGAGCTGCCCGTGCGCGGCGCCCGCGGCGCGACTGATGTTCTCGTCCATGAGCGTTCCGCCGAGGTCGTTGCATCCGGCCGACAACAGCCGCCCGCCTCCGGTCAGGCCGAGCTTAACCCACGAGGCTTGGATGTTCGGGATCAGCCCGTCGAAGGCAATCCGCGCCACGGCGTGGATCAGGACAACCTCATCCCAGGTGGGTCCCGGGCGCGACCGGCCCTGCAGGTAGATGGGCGCGCCCATGTGCACGAACGGCAACGGCACGAACTCGGTGAACCCGCCGGTGCGGCGCTGAATCTCTCGTGCGACCTCCAGGTGATTGGCCCATGAGGTTGGTCCGTCGATGTGGCCGAACATCAGCGTGTTGTTCGAACGAAGCCCCAGCTCGTGTGCGGTGATGTGCACCTCGGCCCACTGGGATGAGCGGATCTTGTCGGGGCACAGGTGCAGGCGCACCCCGTCGTCGAGGACCTCCGCCGCCGTCCCCGGGAGCGTTCCCAGCCCGGCGTCGCGCAGACGGGTCAGAAGCTCTCGGACCGACACGCCCGAGGTGTGGGCACCCTGCCAGACCTCCAATGCGGTGAACCCGTGCACGTGCATCTGCGGGAGCGCGGACTTGACGGCGTCGACGATCGCGACGTAGAAGTCCCCCGTGAAGTCCGGGTGAATGCCGCCTTGCAGGCAGACCTCGGTGGCGCCGAGCTCCCACGCCTCCACCGATCGGCGCACGACCTCGTCGATGGACAGCAAGTAGGGATCGCCTCGCAGGTTGAGGCTTTTCGGGCCCTTCGAGAATCCACAGAAGCCACAGCGGAAGTAGCAGAGGTTCGTGTAGTTGATGTTGCGGTTGACGACATAGGTGACGGTGTCCCCGCAGACACGCTGGCGGATTTCGTCGGCAACCCAGGCGACCGCATCGACCTCGTCTCCTCGTGCGCGAAACAGGCGCTCGACCTCGTCCCGCGCGGGTGGTGTGCCGGCGAGAGAGCGCTCAAGGATTTCCTTGATGTCCGTTGCAAGGTGACCGATGCCCGCCGCCGCCGCGGCCTCGACCCACGCATGGTCGGGGAACTGCGCCGAAAGGCGTCGCGGCGGGACCGGTGGCTCGAGATGCTTGCCGGGTGCCCAGGTGTAGCTCGGCCGGACGGTGCCCGAGCCGTCCAGTTGGTCCAACGCGGCTTTGAGCAGAGGGCGCGCGAGCGTGGAGCGCATGGCGTCGACGTCGATGCCGATCGGGAAGGGTCCACGCTCGACCAGCTCGACCGCGGCCGCGGTGCGCAGCGCCGCGACCTGGGTGTCGTCCCATGCAGGTACCACCAGATCGGCGGCGCCGCGGGCGATGGCCAGGAGCGCGTCGTCGAGGGTATCGGCGACGCACTGGGCGGACGTGTCGAGGCCCGGTAGGGCGCAGAGCGTCACCGCGTCGGGCAGCAGATCGGGTGTGGCGCGAAGAAACGGTGGCTGGACCCGTGCGACGGCGTCCAGGACCTGTTCCCGGCCGCCTGTGTGGCAGATCGTGATCCGCCACGCCGCCACCCCGCGTGTGGCGAGGGCATGGGCGCCATCGGGTCCGACGGCCCAAGCGGCGGCGGGCGCGTCCAGATCCACGCTCGCCACGGGAAGCTGTCCAGAGGCGAGCGCACCGGCGACGGTCGCGTCGGTGAACCCGGGCGCCTCGACCACGCGCGCGGGGACGCGCTCACCACGGCGCACGAACGTGACGCGACGGGTGCTCATACCGCCACCGGGTATCCGTCGAGGTCGGTGGCCCGATCGAGCCGGGGGCGAAGATGCGGCGACACCCACACATCGTCATGGACATACTCTGGATAGATCGTGAGACGTTCGCGCAACGCATATCCGGCCTCGGCACACAGCTGCCCGAGCTGCGCCAGATCCGGCCACGGCGCCTCCGGGTTGATGTAGTCCGGGGTCAGCGGGGAGATCCCGCCCCAGTCGTTGATGCCACTCACCAGAAGCGGACCGTAGTCGGCAGAGAGGTTCGGCGGCGCCTGGATGTTCATGGTGGGTCCGAACACGAGGCGCGTGATCGCGCATGCGCTCATCAAGTCGATCAAGCCCGGCTCACCGGCTTGGCCCATCGGCGTGTCGGGCTTGGCGCGGAAGTTCTGCACGATCACCTCCTGGATGTGCCCGAACTCCTCGTGCAGGTCGCGCAGCGCAAGCAGCGCCTCGATTCGTTCGCGGGGAGTCTCGCCGATGCCGATGAGGATGCCGCTCGTGAACGGGATCGCGAGCTCGCCAGCCTTACGGATCATGGCAAGGCGTGTGGCCGGTCGCTTGTCGGGCGCGTGCTCGTGGGGTCCGCCGGGAGCGCACAGGCGCTCGGCCACCGACTCGAGCATGATGCCCTGGCTGGGTGCGACCTCCCGCAGCTCGGCGAGTTCCCGCCACGAGAGCACCCCGGCGTTGGGATGAGGGAAGAGCCCAGTCTCCTCGAGCACGATGCGACACATCGCGACCAGGTATGAGTGCGTGGACTCATGGCCCCAGCGGCGCAGGCGTTCGCGATATGCGGGCCAGCGCACCTCTGGGCGGTCGCCCAAGCAGAACAGGGCCTCCTTACAGCCGAGCTCGGCGCCGTCGCGGCACACCGCCAGCACCTCATCCGGGCTCATCGTGTGGGCGCGAGGAGCGTCCTCGTCTTGGGCGAACGTGCAGTAGCTGCACACGTCTCGACAGAGGTTGGTCAGTGGGATGAACACCTTGGGCGAGTATGTGACCCATGCGCCGTGGCCGCGGTCGCGCAGGGTCGCCGCGGCGGCCCACAACGCCGGATGCTCGGCTCCGCGGGCATCCGCCAGCGCCAGCGCCTGCGACGCAGTGAGCCGCTCGCCGTCCAGGGCGGCCTCGACGGCCGCGCGGATGTGCGGGCGAAGGCTCGTCAGATCGGGGGTGTGCGTGCTCATCCGGCCGGGTCGGGTCCCTGCCCGGCGCGGAACTTGCGCCAGTCGGGCTTGCGCTTCTCCTGGAACGACGCGATGCCCTCTTTGGGCTCCTCGCCGAAGACGTGGTTGAGCGCGACGAGCTCCAATCCGTGTTGGACGGCGCCGTGCAACTGGTCGGTCATGGCGTTCATCGCGATCTTGGCGAGGCGAAGGCCCTGCGGGGACTTCCGCAGGATCTCATCGCACCAGGCGTCGACCTCAGCGTCGAGCTGGTCGTCCGGGACGACCTTGTTCACCAGGCCCATGGCGAGGGCTTCGTCGGCGCTGTACTGGCGGGTCAGGTAGAGGATCTCCCGCGCCTTCTTCTCGCCGACGACTGCAGGCATGAGTTGGCATCCCCACCACAGCGGCGCCGATCCGATCTTGGGACCCGCCTGTCCGAACCGGCCGGACTCGCCGCTGATCGTGAGATCGCACATGACGTTGAGCTCGTTCCCGCCGCCGATGCAATATCCGCGCACCTTGACGATGATCGGCTTGCCGTTGTTGCGGATCGCCACCGCAAGACGGTCGTGCAGGTGGTGAAGCCCACGTTTTTGGCCGGCGGTACGGGTCGGATCGCGGACATCCCCGCCGACGCAGAATGCCTTCTCACCGGCACCGGTGAGCACGATGACCCCGACCGCGTCGTCGTCGGCCGCGGCCTCGAACGCCTCGCAAAGCTCGCGGATCGTCTGTACGCGAAACGCGTTCAGCCGGTCGGGTCGGTTGAGGGTGATCGTGGCGCGTCCGCCACCCACCTCGTAGAGGATGTCCTCGAACGTCACGCGTCTGCCTCCATGTCGGCGTTCTCCGCGTTCTTGTGCGCGTCAGCCGGAATCCTCGCACACGCTCACAAATTGCGGCGTCTCACAAAGTGGGACGCAGATCCACATAGTGGGGAGTGGGCTTGGAAGCCGTGTGGATGATTGGTAACAATCCATGTTCGTTTCAAAGAGAACAAGACGCAGGATCGAGATGCGAGACATGACCCGATGACCACGTTGTCGCCAAAACGACCGCAGACCGGCCGGTACCGCATCCAATCGATCGAACGCGCCGTTGCGATCCTGAACGCGTTTAGCGCCGAGGAGCCCGAGCTCGGCGTGACCGATCTGGCAGAGCGCTTGGCGCTGCACAAGTCGACCGTCCATCGCTTCCTCGTCAACCTCGAGGCCGCGGGGCTGGTCGAGCGAAACCGCCACACCTCGCGCTACCGGCTTGGTCTGCGGATCTTCGAGTTGGGGGGGCTGGTCCTGCAGCAGATGAATCTGTGGGACGAGGCGCTCCCGTTCTTGGAGGGACTCGTGCGCGACAGCGGTGAGACGGGTCATCTCGCCGTGCTCGACGGGGGCGAGGCCGTCTACATCGAAAAGGTCGAGGCGCGACGGGCACTTCGCATCCCGTCGGCCATCGGTCGCGGCTATCCCGCCCACGCCACGAGCCTCGGCAAGATCCTCCTCGCGCACCTGAGCACGGAGGCACGTGAGGCGATCATCGCCGAACGCGGGCTCGCTCGGTGCACGTCCCGGACGATCATCGACGCTGAGCGGCTCGCGGAGGAGCTCACACGGATCAGATCCCAGGGATTCGCTGTGGACGAGGAAGAGTATGAAGAGGGGCTTCGATGCGTCGGTGCTCCGATCTTCAGCCACACCGGACAGGTGGTGGCGGCGATCGGGATCGGCGGACCGGTGACGCGAGTCACCCCCGCGCGCGTCGATGATCTGGCGCAGCTGGTCATGAGCGCCGCCGTGAGCCTTTCTCGACGAATGGGCGCAGAGCAGTCAGGCGCCTATGCACCGACGGCGCTTCGGGTGAAGACCCAGGAGCGCCGACGCCCTGGAGGAACCTCCAGCGGCGGGCAGTCCATGGACAACGCACCAACACACAAGGAGCCGTGACACCGGATGGCGACCACCGCCTCGACTGACTTCCAGATCCCGCTCTCGAGCAGGACGTCGCATTTCGTCCTGCCCAAGCAATGGGCCTCAATGCGCAAGGCCGAGGCGCTCGAACGCGACACCGGCAAGCGCGTGATCCACTTCGAAAAAGGTGACTTCCAGGGCGACGAGTTCTACCCGGCCCCGCATATCTACGAGGCCGCCGCGCGCGCGGTGCATGAGGGGCATGTGCGCTACGTCCCGGGCCCCGGCATGCCGGAGCTTCGCGACGCGATCGCAGAAGAGGCCACCAAGCGCGGCCGGCCGACCACGCGAGAAGAGGTGCTGGTCACGATGGGCGCCAAACATGCGCTCACCCAGTCGCTCTTGACGCTCGTCGACCAGGGGGACGAGGTCATCTTCCCGAATCCAGGGTATCCGCCGGACGAGTTCTGGATCACGTACGCCGGCGGCAAGACCGTCTACGCACCGCTGATCGAGCCGGACTTCCACTTCGACCTCGACGCGCTCGAGGGGCTGATAAACGAGAAGACGAAGCTGCTCATCATCAACTCCCCGCAGCGGCCGAACGGGATGTGCGTCGGCCATCTCGCCGAGATCGCCGAGCTGTGCAGGAAGCACAACGTCATGGTCCTCACCGACGAGATCTTCAGCCACATGGTCTATGCCCCGTCCGAGCACAAGACGATCGCGGCGGAAGAGGGGATGGCCGACCGTACCATCCTCGTCGACACCTTCTCGAAGACCTACATCATGACCGGGTTTCGCATCGGGTGGTGTGTCGCGAGCACGGAGATGATCACCGCGATGGACATCTTCCAGCAGAACTCGGTCACGAACGTGCCCGCCTTCGTGCAGATGGCCGCACTCGCCGGTATCACCGGTCCGCAGGAGCACGTCATCGAGACGACGACGCGGCTGCAGGCCAAGCGCGATCGCATGGTCAGCGCGTTGAATGCGATGCCTGGTGTCGACTGCCAGACGCCGGACGGATCGTTCTACGTGTTTCCGGACATCCGCGGGACCGGGATGACCGCGCAGCAGTTCGCCGACTACATGATCGAGGAGTGCCTGGTGGGCGTCGTCGCAGGCTCCGCGTTCGGCGACCGCGGTGAGGGCCACGTGCGGGTCACCTACGCCGCCCCCGACGAGGTCATCGACGAGGGGATGGACCGGATGGCGAGGGGCCTCGCCAACCTCTAGGGATGACGGTCTCACGTTGGTTGAGGGCGCCCCGAACCGGGCGCCCTTTTTTTGTCATGTGTGTCGTGGCCTGCCAAACCGTAGGCTCTCAACACTCGATAACGACCTGACCGAAGGAGACGAGCGTGGCTGAAGAGCGCCTGTTGTGGGAGGACCTGAACCCAGGGGACGAGGCCGTCTCCTTGAACCGGACAGTGACCGAGGCGGACATCGTCAACTTCTGCGGAGTCTCCGGCGACTTCAACTGGTTTCACATCGATGAGGTCCGTGCGAAGGAGTCGGTGTTCGGCCAGCGCGTCGCGCACGGCATGCTCGTGACGTCGATGGCGACGGGTCTTCAGGTGGAGAAGATGGAGCCGAAGATCGCGACGGCTGCGTTCGTGGGCCTCAAGGAATGGGCGTTTCGCGCGCCGGTGTTCATCGGTGACACGATCCGTGTCAAGCGCACGATCGGGGAGAAGTCCGAGCACAAGAACCCTGCCCAGGGGTGGTGCATCTACGAGATCGAGGTCCTCAACCAGGAGGACAAGGTGGTGCAGAAGGGGCAGTGGAACATGTTGATCCGTCGCAAGGAGGCATAGCCCGACGCAAGGCGTCAGTTCGGCGCAAAGCTGGCTGGGAGGGCGCCCGATGGGGCGCCCTCCACATCATCAGGAGCGACGCGGCGGGCGTCCGTCTGCGTCGGCAAGCTCCGGGTGCCAGCGGCGAAAGTGCTCGTGGTGCTGTGGGGTGAGGGCGCCGGGCGGGTAGTGCTCCTCATAGAAGTCCGGATCGACGTGCTGGGCCTGACAGGTCAGGCGCTGGTACATCGGGTCGATGTAGGCGGGGAAGCGCCCATAGGTGTCGTGCACGTACTGGCAGTAGTCCTTGACGCGGTCGATCGTCGCCTGGTCGGGTCGCTGGATGTGGCGGATGATCTCGTCGGGCGCGGTATAGGCCTTGGGTTTGTCCGCGTCGTACTGCGACCACTTGACCGCGAGAAACGCATCCACCGCTTCGTGCATGTTGGCGTAGTACGGGGGCGTGAACGCCTCGTAGATGCCGTCACGGCCCACCGGGGCGCTCGGTCCGCGTACGGCGTCGGCGAACCGGAATCCCAGACCGGCGACGTCCATGCCGCCCAGCACGAACCGGGCGATGTACCCGGTGTAGGTCCACCCGCCGAGTCCCAGGCACTGAAGCGCCAGGTTCAGGTTGTGGCAGATGAACGCCTGCTCGACGACCTGCATGGAGAGGACCCGCTGCTCCAGGTCGATCATTCCCATCTGGCGGACCGGGTCGCAGTCGCCGGAGTCGATCCACTTCTGAAGACCCGCCGAGGCATATCCGGCCTGCTCGTCGACGATCGAGAACTTGTACTCGGGCGACAGGTAGATGAACAGCAGGTTGATGTACTCGAGGGTCATGTTCGACACCGGCACGAACAGCGTCGAGCCGGGCTTGTTGGCGTTCCAGTGGTTGAACACGAACAGGCCAGGGAGTCCGGTGGGAAGCTCGGCGCGTGAATCCGAAAGCCGTACCTTGGCGCGGTTGGTGAGCTCCAGGACCTTCTCCACCTGCGCCTCGATCGACTTGCCGGACAGAGTGGAGATCTCACCCGGTTCGGGCAGCAGCTTCCACATGTCGAGGAAGAACAACCCGTCGTCGTTCGTGAAGAACAGCTCGGTGCCGTGGTTGGAGCACGACGACGGCCATGTGCGCGCCGTCCACTGTACGAGCGCGTCGGCGCCCTGGGTCGGGTCGATGTCGGCCAGGTTGAGGCCGTTGAGGCCGGTGGCAGCCATCAAAAGCAGCGCCTCTTCGGCTTCTGACAGCGGGATCGGCTCGTACGGGCTGGTGTAGGCGAGCGGCCCGGTCGTGATCTCCATACCCAGGGCCACACGACGGCTCTTTCGGTCCCACACCGCCTGGAAGAACGGGTAGTTGAGCCCGTCGATGACCCCTTCGGGGTTGTCGACGAGGCTGGCGAGGGCGGGGTTTGACGGGGGCGGGTTCACAGTCCGATCTCCTTCGAGATGATGAGCTGCTGGATCTCGCTCGTCCCCTCGGTGATGGAGGCGAGCTTAGCGTCGCGGTAGTAGCGCTCGACCGGGTACTCGACGATGTAGCCGTAGCCGCCGTGGATCTGAACGGCCTCACGGGTGACCTCGTCGGCGACCTCGGCCGAGAAGTACTTGGCCATCGAGGCCTCCTTCACACACGGCTGGCCGGTCGAATACAGCCACGCCGCCTTGTAGGCGAGGGCCTTGGCGGCGGCGATCTTGGTGGCCATGGTGGCGAGCTTGAACCGAATGTGCTGGTGCTTGGACAGCGGCTTTCCGAAGGTCTCGCGCTCGGTCGCGTACTTGCGTGCGGCCTCGTACGCCGCCTCGGCGATCGCTGCGGACTTGACCCCGTGGCTGACGCGCCCGGTGATCAGCGCCGACATGAGCGCACCGAAAGAGCCCTCAGCCCCGCCGAGAAGCGCCTCGTCGGGCACCTCGCAGTCCTCGAAGACCAGCTCGGCGGTGTCGGAGGAGCGGTGGCCCATCTTTTCGAGCTTGCGCGTGACCTCGAAGCCGGGAGTGTCGCGGTCGACAATGAACACGCTGATGCCCTCGCCGCGCTTGGTCTTGTCGGTGTAGGCGGCGACCAGGCAGTAGTCGCAGATCGTGCCGTTGGTGATGAAGTTCTTGCGGCCGTTGATCTTGTAACCGTTCGGGGTCTTCTCCGCACGGCTCAGAAGGCCAGCCGCGTCCGAGCCGGTTCCGGGCTCTGTGATCGCATACGCCCCGATGATCTCTCCGGCGATCGAGCGCGGCAGATACTGCTCACGCTGCGCCTCGGTGCCGAACTTGTAGATCGGGAAGGCCGACAGATCCGCATGTGCGTTGACCGACGCGGTGATGCCGGCGCACACCTTCGCCATCTCCTCCACAAAGATGCACTCGGTGATCTTGTCGGCGCCGATTCCGCCGTATTCCTCCGGAAAGACGATGCCGAGGAGCCCCAGCTCTCCGAGCAGCGGCATGATTTCGACGGGGAACTTCTCGTGGCGCTCCGCCTCCTCGACCAGTGGCAGCACCTCGGCCTGAGCGAACTCCCGCACCATCTGGCGCAAGTCTTCTTGTTCCTCCGTAAAGGCGTAGCTGAGCAACGCGGACCCCCCTGGGCGGTATGAGCCGATCTGTGTCGCGTGAGTCTAACGACGCGCCTTGAGCGGATAGGCTCCAGATATGGTCGATCCTCTTCGTCTCGACGGGCGAGTTGTCATCGTCACCGGGGCATCCCGGGGCATCGGCGCGGCGGTCGCACGTCTGTGCGCCGGTCTCGGCGCGCACGTGGTGGGGGTAGCCAGGTCCGAGGAAGCCCTGCACGGGGTCCTCACCGAGTTGCCGACCGAATCGCGTGCCGTCGCGGGCGACGTCGCCGACCCGGCGATCGCCGAGCGCTCCGTCGCGAGCGCGGGTGAGCTCGGCCAGCTCTGGGGTCTCGTCAACAACGCCGGCATCGGGTCCGCCTACGCGCCGGTGATTGAGACGTCGCTCGCGGACTGGGATGTGGTCCTTCGCGTCAACCTGATCGGCGCGGCGGGGTTCGCACGGGCCGCTGGAGCGGCGATGGTCGCTGGCGGCGGCGGCGGGCGTATCGTCAACGTCAGCTCGATCGCCGGGCTCACAGGATTGCCCAACATCGGTCCCTACAACGCGGCCAAGGCCGCCATGGACGCATTGACGCGGACGATGGCGGTCGAGCTCGGCCCTGCGAACGTCTGTTGCAACTCGGTCGCGCCGGGGACGATCGCAACGGAGATGGTCGACGCGCTGCTCACGGCGAACCCTGCGCTCAAGGAGCGGTTCGTGACCAAGACCCCGCTCGGGCGGGTTGGCATGACCGACGAGGCGGCCTGGCCCATCGTGTTCCTACTGAGCGACGCCGCGGCCTTCGTAAACGGTCAGACGATCGTCGTCGACGGCGGGCGCCTGGCCGCCGGGTAGCGCCCGTGCGCGTTGTGATCGCCGGTGCCGGCACAGCCGGGTGCGTGTTGGCTGCGCGCCTGAGCGCCGATCCCGCCGTCGAGGTCGTGCTATTGGAGGCCGGGCCGCACTACCGGGCCGGGTCCTGGCCGGCGGCGCTGTCGCATTCGCATCGGGTCATCCGGGAGACCCACGATTGGGGCTATCACGCCCAGGCCGGGGCGTCGCCGCGGCTGGTGCACGTGCCGCGCGGACGGGTGGTCGGAGGGTCGTCGATCACCAACGGCGCGATCGCGCTGCGCGGACGCCCTGAGCACTATGACGAGTGGGACGCTTACGTCGACGGGTTCGGCTGGGACACCTGGCTGCCATGGTTTCGCGCAATCGAGCGCGATCTACAATTTCCGGAAACGCCATGGCACGGCGACGCTGGCCCGATCCCGATCAGCCGGTATCCGCGGGAGCGGTGGTTTGCCCTGATGGAGCGCTTCGCCGAGGCGGCATTCGCGCGCGGACACGTCTGGATTGAGGACCACAATCAGCCGGGGGTGGTCGGGATCGGCCCCACGCCGTTCAACATGATCGACGGCGTGCGTCAAACCCCTGCCGACCACTACCTGGATCCGGCGCTCGGGCGTCAGAACCTGACGCTCGTGTCCGGGGTCACCGTCGATCGGATTCTCATGAGCGGATCGGCGGCGGTCTGCGTCGAGGCGATCGACGAGGCTACGGATGCCCGCCAACGCTACGAAGCCGACGAGGTGCTCATCACGCTCGGCACCTACGCGAGCCCCGCATGCCTTTTACGCTCGGGGATCGGACCACCCGAGGAGATCGTCTCGCACGGCATCGACCTGCGGCATGAGCTTCCGGGGGTGGGGCGGGGGATGCAGGATCACCCCAAGATCGGATACCGGTTCTGGATCGACACGGACGCACCGCCCTGGCCGAACCCGTGGATCCAGGCGCTTCTGACCGCCAATGCCGAGGTGGCGGGCGAACCCCGCGCCTACCAGGTGATGCCCTACTCGGGCACCGTCGAGGCCGGTCACCGTTTCACCGACCTGAACGTCCAAGTGGCCGACGCGCGCGGACGACGCGGCAGCGTCACCATTCAGGGTCGCGACCCCCGACTTCAGCCGGTGCTGCGGATGGGATGGCTCGAGGCCGACGGCGATCGTGACGTGGCGGTGGCGGCGGGGCGTGAGGTGATGGCGCTCGCCCGGACGAAACCGTTGGCCGACGTGCTGCACCCCTGGCCGAACCAGGACGATCCGGATCAGCCGCTTCGCACCGTCGAGACCTTCCACCATCCGGTGGGGACATGCCGCATGGGCCGGGCGGACGATCCGACGGCGGTCGTCGATGCATCCGGCCGGGTGATCGGGCTTGACGGCCTCTCGGTGATCGATGCGTCGATCATCCCGCGGATCCCCTCCGCGAACACGCATCTGTGCGTCATCGCGCTGGCCGAACGTCTTGCCGCGAGGAGGCGGGCGGATCGCCACTGAGTCCGCTGGAGACCCACACCAAAACCGACATAAGTCTGTTTTGCGTGCGCAGACGGCGGCGGAGCGACCTCGCCTCGGTTTTCCGTACACGGTCTGTAGTAGCCTCGCGATGTGGCGCTTGTCGCCACGATATGCCAACCGCTGGGGGTGCCGTACATCGGCTGAGAGCCCCGCCCGTGACCGGGGCGACCCCAGAACCTGATCTCGGTAATGCGAGCGGAGGGAAGCGGAATGATCGTCGAGATCCAAGTGTTGCCGACCCCGGCAGGAAACGACACCGATCACTGGGCGCACGTCGACGCCGCGATCGGCGTCGTCGCGCAGAGCGGTCTGATGTATGAGGTCGGCCCGCTCGGCACGACCTTTGAAGGCGATGCCGATCTGGTGTGGGACACCGTCCGACGCGCCCACGAGGCTGCGCTCGCGCACGGCGTCGCACAGGTCGTCACCGTGGTCAAACTCCTGGAGTCGCACGACGGGAGCCCGACCATGGACGCGCTCACCGCCGCCCACCGTCCGACCGCCGATTGAGCACGATGACCGCCGCTCGCTCCCTCCTGGTCCGCGCGCTCCCGCCACTTGCGCTCCTCGCCGCGCTCATTGGGGTCTGGGAGGTCTGGGTGCGTCTCGCAGACATCGACCCGGCGGTGCTCGCGCCGCCGAGTCGCGTCGCCGGCGCGCTCGTCGACACCGCCGACATTCTCGCCGGACACGCGGGGACGACCCTGGCCGAGACCGCCATCGGCCTTCTCATCGGAACGTTCGTCGGTCTCGGCGCCGCGGTGCTCGTCGCGCTGTGGCCGATCGCGCGACGTGCCGTGGAGCCGCTTTTGGTCGTCCTCCAGACGATTCCACCCGTCGTGCTTGCACCCATCCTCGTCTTGGCATTGGGCTTCGGATGGGCGCCGCGAATCGTCGTCGTCGTTCTGATCGTGTTCTTCCCGGTTGCCATCGCCGCATCCGGAGCGTTTTTGACGGTCGACCGAGATCGGGTCGACCTTGTCTGCGCGTTCGGCGGGACCCGCTCCGACGTGCTTCGCCATGTGACGCTCCCCGCGGCGCTTCCCGCCGTGTTCGACGGGATCCGTATCAGCGCCGCCTACGCGGTCGCGGGCGCCGCGATCGCCGAGCAGATCGGTGGCGCCAGGTCGGGACTCGGCCTGTACATCGTGCGCTCCCAGCGGAGCTTTCGCACCGATCAGGTCATCGCAGGCGTCGTCGTCATCGCCGTGCTGTCCCTCGCCGTCTATGCCCTGGTCACCGTCGTCGCCCGACACGCGACGCCGTGGCTCGTCCACACGACAAGGAAGGCCTCATGAAATCCCACCGTGCACGCGCTCGTCTGATCATTGCGACCCTCGTAGCACTCACGGGCGTAGGCATCGGTGCAATCGGATGCGGCGGTGACGACACCGGGACATTCGCGGCCCAGAAAGTCACAGTAGTCCTGGACTGGACCCCCAACACCAACCACGCCGGCGTCTACCTTGCGCGCGCGCAAGGAATGTACGAGCGTGCCGGTCTCGACGTCGAGATTATCGAGCCGGGTCAGGACGGGAGCATCGCGCCGGTGATGGCAGGCAGGGCGCAGATCGCGTTCTCCTACGCCGAGCAGGTTCTGCCGCTTCGTGCGCAAGGCACGCCGGTCGTCTCACTCGCGACCGTTCTGCGTACGAACACGTCATCGCTGATGTCTCCCACCGATCGGCGCATCACCCGCCCGCGCGATCTCGCGGGCATGACCTACGGCACCTTCGGCGGACCGATCGAGGAACCCCTGATCAAGGCGCTCGTCGCCTGCGACGGCGGCGATCCCGACCGCGTCAGGTTCGTCGAGGTGGGGAACGCCGACTACAACATCGGGTTTCGCAAGCGCGCCTACGACGCAGTATGGGTCTTCGACGGGTGGGATGTCATCCGGCTGCGCGAGCTCGCAAAAACGCCTGTCACCACGATCCCGTTCCGCGACCACCTGGACTGCATCCCCGACTGGTACACCCCGGTGATCACAACTAGCGAGGCCGTTCTGCGCGACCAGCCGCAACTCGTGCGCACGTTCCTCGCCGCGACCGCCGAGGGCTACCGCATGGCCGCGATCGACCCGCAAGCGGCCGCCGAGGCGCTCATCGCCGGTGCACCCGAATCCGACCGTGCGCTCGTCGAGCGTTCCGCACGGTTCCTGGTCCCGTTCTACGCGACCGCTCCGGGCGCCTGGGGACGTCAGGATCCTGCCGTGTGGCGCAGGTTCGATGCTTTCCTTCGCACGGCGAAGATCATCACCTCCCCCTCCCCCGTCGACGACGCGTTCACGAACGCATACCTGCCGCCGACGCAGTGACCGGCAGAGTTGCCGTGGCGAATCTGTGCCACGACTACGGCGCCCTGCCGGTCCTCCGCGGCATCCGGTTCATGACCGACCCGGGCACGTTCACCGTGATCGTGGGCCCCACCGGGTGCGGCAAGTCGACGATCCTGCGCGTGCTCGCCGGCCTCGTCGTCCCGACATCGGGCACCGTCACCGTCGACGCACGTTCCGTGATCGGATCCCCGGGATCATGTGTCTACATGCCCCAAGGCGACACGTTGCTCCCCTGGCGCCGTGCCCGCGACAACGCGCTCCTCGGTGCCCGCATCGCAGGGCACGACATGACACGGGTCCACGAACGTGCAAATGAGTTGTTCACACGGTTCGGGTTGGCTGGGTTCGAGGACGCCTGGCCGTCGCAGCTGTCCGGGGGAATGCGCCAGCGTGTCGCCCTGCTGCGCACGGTCCTGGCCGCGCACCCGGTGGTGCTCTTGGACGAGCCATTCGCCGCGCTCGACGCGATCACTCGCGCCGACCTGCAAGGGTGGTTGTCCGATCTACTGGACGCCGCACCGCGCACCACCGTCCTGGTCACTCATGACATCGACGAGGCACTTCGGCTCGCCGACGAGATCATCGTCATGTCCGCCCGGCCCGGACGGATCATCGCCCACATCGGCGTGGATGTCCCACGCCCGCGTCCCGCGTTACAGATCACCAACCCGTATTTCACATCGATGAAACGTCGAATTCTGGGGTCCCTCGGGCAGTGAGGACCCAGTAGTCTTTGGATGTGTCGTCTGTCGCATACTCATGGGAGTTCACGCTCCTTCGTCGACTTCCGGGAGCAGGAAAGGCCCGCGTCGCCGGACGACTGGTCATCCAGGCGGCAAGCGCTGCCGACGCCCGCCGCGAGGCGCTCACCGAGCTCGCGAAGCGCCGCGATCGTGACTCGCGCTGGTCGCTGGGTGTGCTCAAGCCCCTCACCCCGCAGGCGCCCGGGACGAACCTCTTTGCCGTGACGTTTGCCGTCTGGGAGGCCACCGACGACCGCTTCCTGCGTCGCGACGTCCACACCAGCGAGGTGTGGGCCGAAGACGCGGGCGCGGCACGGCGCATCGCTCAGCAGGACATCCAGGCGACGGAACTCTACGATCCGTCGTGGCGTATCCGCCAGGTCGTACGCGCTCCGCGGCGCAGGCGGAAGCGCAGCTGAGCGACCCGCTCACCTGCCCGCTCATCATCGGCGGGGTCCATGTGGACACCGCGCAGCACATGCCGGTGACTGCTCCGCGCGACGATCGTCACCTGGGGCAGGTCGCCGTCGCCGATACCGCCGCCGTCGATCGGGCCGTCCAGGCCGCTCGGGCGGCGCTCCCGGCCTGGGAGGCGACACCCCCTCTGGAGCGCGCAGCGGCCATCGGCCGCTATGCGCAGATCCTGGACGCCCAGACCGACATGCTGGCGGACCTCGTCGCCGACGAGGTCGGCAAACCTCCCGCCGAGGCCCGCGCAGAGGTCGCCCGCGCCATCGAGGTCGTCCACCACTTCGCCGCCGAGGCCGCTCGGGTCGGCGCGACGCACCTCGCGGGCGACTCGCTCGTGACCGGAAGCACCGTACGACCTCGCCCCGTCGGCGTCGTCGCGGCCATCACTCCATGGAACTTCCCGGTCGCGTTGGTGTTGTGGAAGCTCGCGCCCGCGCTGGCCGCCGGTTGCACCCTGGTCGTCAAACCCGCCCAAGAGGCTCCGCTCGCCGCATGGACCCTCGTCTCACTGGCACAAGATGCCGGTCTGCCGCCGGGCGCCGTCAACGTCGTCACCGGCGACGGCCCGACGATCGGTGAGGCGCTCGCGACGCACCCGCTGGTCGCCAAGGTCGCGTTCACAGGATCGCGGCGGGTGGCCGAGCAGATCGCCGGGTGGGCATCGCCGCGACTCAAGTACCTGAGTTTGGAGCTCGGCGGACACGGCGCACTCGTCGTGTTGCCCGACGCCGACCTCGATACCGCCGTCGACGTGGCGATCGTCCAGGGATACGCCAACACCGGACAGGCCTGCTACTCCGTCAACCGCGTGCTCGTTCCACCCGCGCTCATGGCACCGTTCCTGGAGCGGTTTCGGACCCGGTTCGCCGACGTGCCTGCCGGGGTCATGGTCACCGAGCGCGGTAGGGAGCGACACCGCGCACTCTTGGAGGATGCGCATGCCGCCGGGGCACGTGTCGAGGGCGGCGGCATCGATGGACGCTGGGTGTCTGCGGCGCTCGTCACCGACGCCGGACCGGGGGTTCGTGTCGTGGATGAGGAATCCTTCACCCCCATCGTCACCGTCATGGAAGTCGCCGACACCAACGCCGCCGTGGCCGAGACCAACCGACCCGACTACGGCCTTGTCAACTATGTCTGCGGAGCGGATCTGCGGGGATGCCTCGAGACCGCCGGCCGCCTCGAGTCCGGAACAGTGGTCATCAACGGCTGGCGTGTCGTCACCCCGCACGCTCCGTACGGCGGATGGCGTGGATCGGGATTGGGCACTGAGCTCGGCCGGGCCGGACTCGATGCCTTTTGCCGCTGGCAGCACCTGCGTGTGCTGCGCTAGCCACCGTCCGGACGATGGATCCGTCGCGCATACACCAGCTGTTCGATCTTCGGACGGGCCCCGAACAGTCCACTCTCCCCAATCCCGCCGACCACGAAATGCGGATCTTGGACGAGCGGGTCGGTGTTGATCACGACACGAGCCGCGCGAAGCCGTCCCGCGATCGGCTCACCCGGACCGAAGATGCTCGCCCCGAGCCCATGGGCATCGGCGTTCGCCAGCGCGACCGCGTCATCCGGATCAGCCGCCAGCATCAGCCCGCGCAGCGGCGCAAAGCTCTCGTGGCTCCACAGCATCGTTGCGCTCGCGCCGCGCGGCAACAGGACGATCGTCGGCGTGAAGAACGGTCCGTCCTCACCGCGTCCGACGAGGATCTCGCCACCCAACGCCAGCGCTTCGGCCAAGGCGGTGCGTGCATGACCGGTGCCGGGCCCCTCGCCGATCGGGGCCACGTCGGTGTCCTCATGCGCCGGATCGCCGACCCGCAAACGTCTCACCGCTGCCACCAGACGCGGACGGAAATCCGGCCAGACACGCGACTCGACGATGATGCGCTTGGCCGACATGCACAGCTGGCCCGCGTTGGTGAACGCCGCCACCGCGATCGCTTGGGCGGCCTGCTCGAGGTCTGCTCCGGCCAGCACGATCGCTGGGTCGTTGCCCGATGCCTCCGGGATGTAGGGTCGAAGCGGCGTCCCGTCGGCATACGCTGCGGCGAGCCTGCCCAGCTGACGTTTGCAGGTTGCCGTCGACCCGTGGGCCACGACGACACCCACCAACGGATGGGTGATGAGCTCTTCCGCGTCGCGACCGGGCATCGCGGCGACGATCTCGACGGCATGCACAGGCCATGGCTGCGCGATCGCACGCAGCACCCGGCTGGTGGTCTCATACACCCGACCCGACGGACGGCATACCACCGCGTTCCCGGCGACCAATGCCGATGCCGCCACGAGCGTCGGCACCCAGATCGGCGAGTTCGCCGAATGCCATGCGAACGCGACACCGTACGGGTGCCACTCGAGCGTCGTCGTCCCCTCGAGCGACGGCACTGCGCGCGGCCGAAGCGCCTCCGCGAACTGCGGAAGCGCATCGAGCAACGAAAGCGCCGACCCGAGCTCGCGCCGCGCGAACCGGATCGTCTGGCCGCTTTCACGCACAGCCGTCTCTACGATCACCGAACCCTCGTCCGCGAGCAGATCGCGCGCGCGGGCTGCGCGCTCGAGGCGCTCATCGAGGGTCAACGCGGCGACCGCCGGGAACACCCCCGCGGCACGTTCCACCACATCCACGAGTCCGGGGGCAGTCACGGCGGGCGAGTCTACTAGCAACATCCTCGCCGGACTGCTCGTGCGCGCCGATCACGCAGCGCTCACGCGGTCGTTCGGTGCGCTCGTGGGCCTCCAACCAGTCGCGTGGACTCCTGACGGCCTCGTCTGCCATCCACGCATCGCCGGACTGGACATGGCGGCGGCCCGCAGGATGTGTCCGTTTCCGACCGAGCCGGTGCACCACCCGTTCACGTGGCCGGACAGTCCCTCCGCCTTCGTCGCCGGCTGGTACCGGCGAAGCGATCGCCACGCACCCGCACCAGCCGGCGTCCGCGAGCTCGTTCAGGTCGCGGGCGAGGGCTTCGGACCGGCCGACCACCCGACGACGGCGTTGTGTCTGGCTGCACTGGACCGACTGTCGTCGGTGGCGGCGGTGGACGTCGGCTGCGGCTCCGGGCTCTTGACCCAGGCCTGGGCGCGGCGGTGGGGCGCGGCGGTGCTGGCGATCGACCTGGATCCCGCAGCAGCGGCCCAGACACGTACGTCGCTTCTGGTCGCCGGATGCGCAGACCTCGTCGAGGTCCGCCATCAGCCCATCCAGGCCCTTTGCGGGGACGATCTGCGTGACAGGGTCGTGTTCGCGAACATCTCCGCGCCGGTCCATCGGCTTCTCCTGCAACGCATCGTCGATCCGCCGTCGGTTGTCGTCGTGTCAGGAATCCGCCCGAACGAGGCGCCCACGCTCGTCGCCGCATATACCGCCCTGGGCCTACGCCGCATCCAAGCGTCGCGACACCGGCGTTACGAATGTCACGTGCTCGTACGACGCCCGTGAGCCGTATCTGGCGTACATGGCTGGCCTTGATTCTCTTCGCGGTCGGCACGAGCCTGATCACGCCGCTCATACCGATCTACAAGGAGCGCATCGGGTTCGGCGACACGGTGGTCACGTTGTTTTTGGTCTGTTACGTGGTCGCCCTCGTCCCATCGATGCTCACCTTGGGGCAGTTATCGGACCGCGTCGGCCGCAAACGGGTGCTGATTGGCGCGCTGATGGTGCTCGCCGCCGCCCAGGGATATCTCGTCTCCGAGCCGGGCTTGGGCGGCCTGCTCATCGCCCGAGCCCTCCAGGGCCTTGCGACCGGAGCGTTCTTCGGGACCTGCACGGCGTTCCTCGTCGACGCGGCGCCGGTCGGCGAGCGCGCGTGGGTATCGGCGCTTTCATCGATCTCGGTTCGTGGCGGACTGGGTCTCGGACCCGGACTGGGCGGGGTGTTCGCCGAGTACTTTCCCGCCCCGCTCCGCACCCCGTTTCTGGTGCACCTGGTCGCGATCGGTGTGGCGATCGCAATCATCGTCTCGTTGCCGGAAACGGTCGCGGTGCGCTCACGACGACCACTGGCGCTCAAGTTGGGTGTCCCGCCCGAAGACCGTGCCGTCTTCTGGCGGGTTCTCGTGCCGTCCGGCGCGATCTTCAGCCTTTTCGACGGGGTGTGCCTGTCGCTCATTCCCGTGTTCGAGGTTCGTGAGCTCGGCGTGACCAACTATGTGCTGATCGGCGCCTCCGGATTTCTCGTGCTGGTGTCGGGCGCGCTCAGCCAGATCGCGTTTCGTGCCCTCCCGCCGACACCGGCGATCATCTGGGGCCTTGCGATCGCCTCATGCGCGTTCGTCGGGGTAATCGTCGGGGCGCCGCTCGGCTCCGCGGCGCTCCTCTTGGTATCGGTGTCGGTGACCGGGGCGGCGTGTGGTCTGGTGTTCAAGGGCGGCGTCGATCTGTGCACGCGGATCGCGCCGGCGGCGGATCGCGGGAAGCTGATCTCGTCGTACTACGTCGCGTGCTACCTGGGAGGATTCTCCGTGCCGCTGCTGGTGATCGGGGTGCTCGCCGATCTCATCGGGCTCACCGCCGCGTTGGCCGTCTTGGCCGTCACCGCGGCCCTCGCCGCGGCGTGGACCGCCATCGTGGGCACACGTGCGATCGCGCTCCTTCGTCCGGTGAGCAACGGCGGGCATTAGACTGGAGGACGTGGCGACGACGGATCCGGCCCCGGCTCACCAGCGTGTCGCGACGGCACTCCTCGGCGCACAGCACATTGTGGTTTTGACCGGACTTCGATTGGGTGGCCCTGAAGAGGCCGACCTGACACATGAACGCGGCGAGTGGGCTCGGCGAGCCAGCCTCGAGATCCTTTTGACCGACCCGGCGGCGTTCTGGCGGTTCGCCCATCCGGCGGCGATGGAGATCGCCCGGCGGGTTCCCCAACCCGGACACGCCGCGCTTGCACGTTTGCAGTCGGCGGGTTTCGTGTCGGCCCTCGTCACGCAGGCGGTGGATCACCTCCACACGATCGCCGGCAGTGGCGGCGTCGTCGAGGTGCACGGCAATTTCCTGACCGCCCGCTGCGGGCGCTGTGGGGAGCGCTACGGCCTCGGCGAGGTAGGGGCGATGATCGACGGATCCGAGGACGGGGTTCCCCGCTGCACGACACCGGGGTGTGCATTTCCGCTGCGTCCCGCCGGCACGCTGTGGGGTGAGCCGCTCATCGAGGACGCGGTGCGATCGGCCTGGGAGCACGCCACTCACGCCGATTGCTTCCTGGTCATCGACTGCGAGCTTCGTACCGTGCCGATGAGCCTGTTGCCCTCGGTACCCCTGACGCGCGGGGTGCCGCTCGTCATGATCGGCGAAACCGGTACGCAGTACGACCGCTACGCCAGTGTTGTGTTGCGCGAGCCGAGCGAGCCGATCCTGGTCGCCCTCGCGGACCTGATCGCACCCGAGTGACGGTGGTAGACCTGCGTCTGGACGGCCAGGCCGCGATCGTCACCGGCGCCTCATCGGGGTTGGGGGTGATGATCGCACGGGGCCTTGCGTCCCAAGGCTGCGCCGTCGTGCTTGCGGCTCGGCGCACCGATCGCCTCGACACGCTGGCCCGTGAGATTCGCGCCGACGGCGGCCACGCCGCCGTGCACGCATGCGACGTGCGCGATGAGCGTCACGCGCAGGAGCTCGTCGACACGTGCGTCGCGGCGTTCGGTCGGGTGACCGGCGTCGTCGCGAACGCCGGGATCGCCGGCGCTGGACCCGCCGAGCACGAGGATCCGGCGCGCTTCGCCGAGGTGCTCACGGTCAATGTCGCGGCAGTGGCGAACCTGGCAGGAGCATGCGCACGCAGCATGATCGACCACCACCATGGCGGGTGGATGATCTTTCAGTCCTCCATTCTCGGTCGGCGCGCCGGGACGGGTCCTGGCGTTGCGGCCTACACCGCCTCGAAAGGGGCGGTCGAGCAGTTGACCCGTGAGCTCGCCCGCCAATGGGCGATGCACGGGGTACGGGTCAACGCGATCGCCCCCGGCTACTTCCCCACCGACATGAACGCGGCGATGACCGCGGCGCCAGGTCGCCGAGATGCTCTGATCGAACGCATCCCGCTAGGTCGGGCGGGCGAGCCGGACGACCTGACCGGGGTCGTCGCCTTCCTCGCCTCACGCGCATCACGGTATGTGACCGGCCAGATCCTGGGGGTCGACGGCGGGATGAGCGCCTGGTAGCGCGTTACTTGGCAGTGGCCGCGTTTCGGCGCGTCGCGGCTTTTCGTTTGGGCGGGTTGGGGTCGACGATGAACTTCTGCGAGTAGTAGATATCGCCTTCGTGCCCAAGCTTCATCCGGCGAAGCACCGCCTTGACGCGCGTGCCGACCGCGACCTCGTCCGGTGCGACGCCGACGACCGGCGCGGGCATCAGTACGCCTTCGTCCATGGTGATGTGGCCGACCACGTATGGCTCCTGCCCCAGAAAGTCGCGCGGCGGGTAGTACACCACGGTGTAGTTGGACAGCTCCCCCGTGCCCGCCAGTCGCTCCTCGTTCAGCTCACGGCCCCGGCAGACACCGCAGGTGTACTTCTCCCACCACGGGTGGAGGGTGTTGCAGCTCGCACAGCGCATGGCATACAGCGTGAGCTTGGGCGGGCCCAGACGGCTGAACTCGATCGCCGAGACGGTCACGGGGCTAGCCCTCCAAGCGTTGGTAGATGTGAATGGCGGCAACCGCCCCCGGCCCACCGCGACACGCGCTGATGCCGTTTGTGACGTTGGCGCGCTGGATGTCCTTCGGAGCCGTACCACGCAACTGCTCGATGACATCCACGGCCTGGCTCGTACCGGTCGCCCCGAGTGGGTGGCCCTTGCAGAGCAGTCCGCCGGAGAGGTTGACCCCGACCTTGCCGTCGATCCAGGTCGAGCCGTCCTTCGCGCCCTTCCAGCCGTCGCCCTGTTTGGCGAAGCCCAGCGACTCGATGCCGAGCGGCTCCTGAATGGCAAAGCTGTTGTAAATCTCGGCGACGTCCATGTCTTTCGGTGTCAGACCCGCCATCGCGTAGGCCTTCTGCGCGGGCGCGTGCAGCAGGTCATATGCATCGTCGAGGGTGTCGGATGCCGCGTACCAGGTCCCCGAGCCCATCGACGTGGCGGTGATGTAGACCTGCTCCTTGTCGGGCTGGTCGCGTAGGATCTCCTCGCGACACAAAACCAGCGCCGAGCCGGCGTCGGTCATGGGGCACACCTCGTACAGCTTCAGCGGATCGGCGACCTTGGCCGAGCGCATGACCTGGTCGACCGTGCACTCGAAGCGCAGGTGCGCGTAGGGGTTTCGGGCCCCGTAGTGGTGATTTTTGACCGACACGTTCGCCAGGTCCTCCTCGGTGCATCCGTATACCTGCATGTACTTGCGCATCGTCAGCG
This sequence comes from Miltoncostaeaceae bacterium, assembly GCA_046708705.1. Taxonomy (GTDB): domain Bacteria; phylum Actinomycetota; class Thermoleophilia; order Miltoncostaeales; family Miltoncostaeaceae; genus CALMEC01. The sequence continues at coordinate 31,851 of JBKKDD010000090.1, forward strand.
CGACACCGGACGGGAACGTCAACCCGGAGAAGTACTCCTCCTTGGAGTCGGCGGCCTGGGCGATGATGGACGTGCCCTCGACCGTCGCCAAGTCGTTCATCTTCTCCGCGCCCATGACCAGGACCGTGTCGTAGAGGCCCGAGAGGATCGCGACGACGCCCAGATGAAGCGCCCATGCGCCGGTGCCGCAGGCCGCCTCGACCCGCACTGCCGGCGCAGGTGTCAGCCCCAGGTGGTCAGCCCCCATCAGCGCGACCGAGTTCTCGAACGCAAACCCGGTGCAGCCGGCATTGCCGAGGTAGTAGGCCTCGATGTCGGTCGGGGCGACCCCTGCGTCGTCCATCGCGAGCCGTCCGGCATCGACGATGAGGTCCCGCAGGGATTTGTCGTGCTGGATCTTGTGGGGTGTCTTTCCGATTCCGAGGATGCCTACGCGCATTGCCGTGCCTTCCTAGTGCGGTTCTTGCTGGCGCCCGCGGGTCCAGCGATAGTAGGTGCCCAACGCGATCGGCTCACCCTCGATCTGCCCGGCCGTCGCTGTTTTGGGCGGCGCGGAGGTGATCTGGATCTCCTGCGCGATGCCCTCCCCGCCACCGTAGCCGAACGCCGCGATCGCCTGCCCCTTGCGGACCGTGTCCAACCCGAGCGCAAGCGCCACTCCGACCGATGCGCATCCGACGTTGCCGATCTGCGCGACGAAGCTGGTCGCGGCGAGCTGCGCCTCGGTGACCCCCGCCCGCCCCAGCGCCCGCAGGGTCTGTGGATGCGGTTGGCTTGCACATACGGCGGCGTACTTGGCGGTGGGTCGCTCCGTCAGCTGCTCCAGCTTGCCGAAGGCGCCGCGGGCGGCCTGGGCATAGGCGTCGAACAGCACCTCGAGCCGGTAGCGCGCCTCAGGCTCAGTGCCGAGCCGCCACACGTCATAGACTTCGCGACCGTCACGAACGACCTGCCCGAGGGTCGCGAATCCGCCGGAAGCCCCGACGAGAAATGCCGCCGCGCCACCTGCAGAGAGCATGTCGCAGACCTTGTCATCGTAGCTGACCACGTGGTCGGCGCACACCACGAGCACCTGTCCGCGCCCACTGTCGGCGAGCGCGCCCGCCAGCTCCAGTGCATCCAGGAGGCTGCCAGGGTGCCCGGCGATGTCATAGCAGCCGGCGTCGGCGTCAAGCTCGAGCGTCCGCGCAAGCGTCTGGGACATCTTGCGAAATCCGAACGGGGTGGAGTGGGTCAGGGTGACGACCGCACCTGGCGTGGCGTCGCCGAGTGTCCGCGCCGCCGCCTCCCACGCCATCGTCAACGCGTCCTCGTCCAGACCAGGCGTGGCGAGGCTCTTCGCGCGTGGGCGACCGGGGCGGCCCTCGAACGCCTGGATCTCCCCGAGCGGCGCGCGGTACGTCGGCAGGTACGCCCCGTATCGGATAAGTTCAGCCACGACTAGCGGCTGATCTTGATGCCGGCGGCATCACGATCGAACGTGTCGGCGGTGATGCCCTCGTCGCGCAACTTGTTCTTCTGCACCCGCTCGGTGGGCGTTTTCGGCAACTCCGCGACGAAGCGGATGTAGCGGGGAACCATGAAGTACGGCATCTCCTTGGCCAGCCAGTGCGTAAGCTCCACTGGGTCGGGCGCTTCGCCCTCGGGGATGCAGACGATCATGATCTCGTCCTCGGAGCTTGCGCCCTCGTCGGCCTTCACTCCGATCGCCGCGGCCTCTTTGATGTTCGGGTGGTTGCCGACCTGGCGTTCGACCTCCATCGAGGAGACGTTCTCGCCGCGACGGCGGATGTAGTCCTTGACGCGGTCCATGAAATAGAAGTACCCGTCCTCGTCCATGCGACCGAGATCGCCGGTGTGGAGCTTCAAATTGCGAAAGTCCTCTGCGGTCTTCTCGGCCATGCCGTAGTAGGCGCGCATGACGATGTTGGGGATCCTCATGTCCACGACGATCTCGCCGGGCGTGTTCGGCGGCAGCGGTCGGTCGGTGCCGGGCTCGACAATCATCACCTCATAGCCCGGGTTTGCCTTGCCCATCGAGCCGGGCACCGCCGGTCGCGTCGGATCCATGTACGTGGCCATGCCGGTCTCGGTCAGGCCGTAGCCCTCGATGAATTTGACGCCGAACCGCTCCTCGAACTGCGTATAGATGTCCTTGGGCGCCGGTGCAGCGAACACCGTGTGAACCTTGTTGGTCCTGTCGAGCTCGGTCTCCGGGGTGTTCCAGATGAAGTAGCTGACGGCGCCGATCGAGTTGAAGATCGTGGCCTCGGCGTCAACGACCTGCTGCCAGAACTGGCTCGACGAGAACCGCTCCACATAGGCGACGCGGGCGCCGGCGATGAGGGCCGGGTATCCGGTCAGCACCTGCGCGTTCGAGTGAAACAGCGGCAGGCACGAGAAGAACGTCTCGTCCTTCATCTCCTCGAGCGATTTCCCCTGCAAGGTGCGAAGCCCCTCGAGGAGCCCCCGCCCGGAGAAGTAATCGGCGGCGTGCTGCTTGATGACACCCTTGGACAGACCCGTCGTCCCGGACGTGAACATGATGCGCGCGTCGTCGGTCCAGCTGTATTCGATGCCCTCGGGCTCGGCGTCGGAGGCCTCCATGAGCGCGGACAACGGCTCATTCGAAAGCTTGGGCGCCGGCTCCGTCGGCGCCCCGGTCGCCATGACGATGACGTGCTCGAGGGTGCCCAGCCGCGGCGCGATCGTGTTGAGACGATCGAGCCAGGTGTCGGCGATGATCAGCTTCTTCGAATCCACGAGGTTGATGGTGTGGGCGAGGAAGTCGCCCTTGTAGGCGGTGTTGATCGAGCTCATCACCGCCCCGGCCTTGAGTATTCCGAACCACACCGGCAGGAACTCGATACAGTTGGGGAGCATCACCGATACCGACTCGCCGGGCTGCACGCCGCGGGAGATCAGGGCGTTGGCGACGCGGTTGGCGTCGGCGTTGACCTGTCCGTAGCTGATCCAGTCACCGGCCGCGAACTTCAGAAAGTCACGGTCGGGGTGCTCCGCGGCGCGGCGCTTCAATATCTCGGGAAGGACCCACGTCGTGGTGTCCTCGTGCATGTACCAATCGCTCCAGTCGCCCATCTGCGTCTCGTTCTCCTCGTGTCGTTCGGTCGGTGGCTCGGTCGGTCAGTCGACCGGCGTGAACTTGGGCAGGGTGATCTCGTCGGTGGCGTCGTGGAAGACGACGCGCACGCGCATCCCGATCGAGACCGCATCGGGATCGAGTGAGGGGTATCCGTCCTCGTCGCGCACCAAGTTCGTCATCATCCGTACGCCCTCGTCCAGGTCGACGAGCGCCACGATGTGCGGCGGGTCCCCTTTGTAGGCCTTGCTCGGACCGATGAAGTGCGTCGAGTAGGTGTAGACCGTCCCCGTGCCGCTCGCCTCGATCCACTGTGTCGGCTCGAGCGTCCCAGGAACGTTCGCCCGCGGATACCAAAACGGGGTTCCGTCGGCGGCTGCCGGGAGAAGGAGCTTGTGCTCTCTCGTGCCGGCCCAGAACGGATCGCCCTCCGGCCGCATGTCCGGCAGGGGCTTGGTGTAGGCCGGCTTCTCGGCTGTCTCTGACATATCGTCTTCCCCTTACGCCGACGGCGCGTCGCTGGACAGGACAAGCGCGCTCGTCGCGGCGAGAATTCCGCCGGAACCATTGGTGAGCGCGATCTTGGCGTCGGGCACTTGGTGGTTGCCGCCGCCGTTGTTCGTGTCGTCGGCCTCGCCGCGAAGCTGCAGCGTCGCCTCGACAATGTGGTGCATCGCCCCCAGGTGCGCCTGGCGGATGAGCCCGCCATGCGTGTTCATCGGGAGCTTGCCGCCGAGTTTGGCGTTGCCTTCCAGGACCCAATCGCCGGCCTCGCCGGCACCGCAGATGCCGAAGCCCTCAAGGGCGATCAACGGCGTGAAGCTGAACGAGTCGTAGATCTCGACGACGTCCAGGTCCTGCGGACCGACGCCGGCGACCTCCATCGCCCGGCGACCCGCCCGACCGAGTCCCTGGCGGACCCCGTCGACCGACTCGGCTGACGAGATGTACTGGTGGGAGTAGCCCTCGCCGATCCCGGCGATGTACACGGGCGTCGCCTTCATGTCCTTGGCCCGGGCGGCCGTCGTGACGAGAAACGCGCACGCGCCGTCGGAGACCAGCGAGCAGTCCATCGCGTGGAACGGAGTGGCGATCCACCGGTCGGCCATGACGTCGTCGATGGTCACGACGTCGCGCAGCATCGCGTTCCACTTGAGCGCGGCGTGCTCGGACTGGGTCGCGACCACCGCCGCCAGCGCCTCCTGCGGCACGTCGTGCTCGTACATGTAGCGCTGGGCGAGCAGCCCGTAGCCGCCGATCGTCGTGAGCCCGTACGGCGCCTCATAGGCCCCGTGGCTCATCTCACGCGCCATCGCGATCATCCCGGAGCTCGAGATCCCGGACCGGGTGTTGTCACCACGCACGCACAGCACGACCTCGGCGAGGCCCGCGTCGATCGCCATTGCGGCCTGCACCGCCATGAGCGGGGCGGTCGCGCCGCCGACGGCAACCGATGCGAAGTACCCGGGCGCCATGCCCAGGTAGTCCGCGAACGTCGTCGCGTGCATCAGGGTGTGCTCGACAAACGAGAAGGCGGTCACCATCCCGTCGACGTCGGCCAGGGTCACGCCTGCGTCGGCCAGGGTCAGCTTGGTGGCCTCTGCCAACAGGTCGAAGGAGCCACGCCCGGGCAGGACACCCTGCTCGGTCTCGCCGACACCGGCGATGACGATTCCCTTGGACAGCATGCGTCGTGCCTCACGCACATCGGGTGTGCTCTCGCCCATCCGTCTCCTCTCGTGGACCGGTTCTCGGACCCGCGCGTGAATGGGGAAATGCGCGTGCGCGGGGTGAGTGCCGGGCAGCGAATGGCCCCCGGCGGCTTGGGGAAGCTACCAGCGGCGCACCCGGCCGGGCAACTCGGAAATCCCCGCTCCTGCTACGATCTTGTGCCAAAACGCGGACGGAGACAGTGAAGGAGCAGCGTGAAGGACGTCGAGCCCATCTATGACCAGGCAACTGACACCCTCAAGGCGATCCGAAAGGGTCACCCATCAGCGTCGGCTGTGACCAACACGAAGGGTGTCACAGTGTTCTTTGACCCCGACACGAACGAGGTCCTGGGGTACCAGATCCCGAACTTCACCGCCTACTACGAGGCGAACAAACTGCCCGACGGAAGCTATGACGTCGACCTTCCCACCCGGGTTCCTGTGAACCTCGAGGAGGAGATGGACTTCGACGAGGAGCAGCTTCGCTCGGGCGTCCGCATTGCCGAGTTCTACTAGAGCGGTGGACCGGATCGTCCCTCGGAGACGCGTCGAGGGTCGATCGACGACCGCCTGGGCCCCCTGACAGTACCGGTGGGGTCCATGAACGCTCTACGGAGAGTTGCCGCGGCGGGCGTGTTGCATCCAGTAGAACGCGACGGCCACACGCCTGGCGAGTACCGACTTCGCGACGCGCGAGTTCGCAACGGTCGACCTCGACGGCAACCTCCTCACGTTCTCCACCTGGATCAACGGGACGTGACCAAGGTCACCCCGAGACGTAGGCATCCGTGAAGATCCAGGGACGCCGGCAGAGTCGAGATGAGCTTGCGCGCGGTGTCGTCGATCGAGTAACCCGCGACTATCCCTTGTGCCCGACGATGATGGAATCCGGGCCCTTGCCCTGCGGGACCATCGGAAATACCTTCGCCATCTGGTCGGTGTGCACGTCGACGAGCGCGGGCCCATCATGGGCGAGCGCCTCGGCGAGTGCATCTTCGAGCTCGCCCTCATCGGTGATCGTCGTTCCGGGCATGCCATACGCGCGTGCAATCGCGGCGAAGTCGGGCTGGAACGCCTCGTAGCTCGTTCCCGCGTAGCGACCCTCCCAGAAGAGCTCCTGCCACTGGCGAACCATTCCCAGGTAGCCGTTGTTGAGAATGATGACCTTCACCGGCAGGTCGTACATCATCGCCGTGGAGAGCTCCTGCAGGGTCATCTCGAACGACCCGTCGCCGGCGATGTCGATGACGAGCTCGTTCGGCAAGGCGACCTGCGCCCCAAGCGCCGCGGGGAGGCCGAAGCCCATGGTGCCCAGGCCACCCGAAGTGACCCATCGGCGCGGCTGGTCGAACAGGTAGTGCTGGGCGGCGAACATCTGGTGCTGGCCGACATCCGTCGCGACGATCGCTTGTCCGCGCGTGAGCTTGTAGAGCGACTGCACGACGCGTTGTGGAGGGATCGCGCCGTCGGTGTCGGTGTCGATCTCGTAGGGGAACTCACGCTTCCAGGTCTCCACGCGCTCACGCCACGTCGCGCGCTGCACCGGGTCGTGGCGCTCGGCGAGCTCGGCGTAGGCATCGGCGATCGCCCCGAGGGTCGCCTTTGCCTGACCGGCGATACCGATGTGGGCCGAGCGGTTTTTGGAGATCTCTGCCGGGTCCACGTCGATGTGGATGATCTTGGCGCCGGGTGCCCACTCGTTCATGACCGTCGAGAGCACACGCTCGTCGAAACGCACCCCGACGGCCAGGATCAGATCCGACTCTTGGAATGCCCAGGTCGCGGCGGCGATGCCGTGCATCCCCGGCATTCCGATCCACAGCGGGTTCGACGCCGGAAAACCGCCGAGTCCCATCAACGTAGTCGTGACGGGCACCTCCGCCGTGCGCGCCAGGCGCGTCAGCTCGTCGTCGGCGCCGCTGATGATCACCCCACCGCCTGCGTAGATCACCGGCCGTTTGGCCTGGGCAAGCGCACGTGTCGCCGCAGCGATCTGCCGCGGGTGCCCCGCGGAGGTCGGAGGGTTGTAGCCGGGGATGAGCGGGGGGTGCGGACCGGTGTAGTCGTCGACGTCCTTGGCCCACACGTCCACGCAGACGTCCACCAGCACCGGTCCGGGACGGCCGCTCTCGGCGATATGCACGGCCTCGGCGATGATCTGGGGGAGCTCGTCCGCCTCTTTGATCAGGTAGCTGTGTTTGACAACCGGGAGGGTGATGCCGACGATGTCGGCCTCCTGGAAGGCATCGGTCCCCACGCGGCTCGACCCGACCTGGCCGGTCAACGCGATCATGGGCACCGAGTCCATGTAGGCGTCGGTGATCGGGGTCACGAGGTTAGTGGCCCCGGGTCCCGACGTCGCGGTGCACACGGCCGCCCGACCGGTCACCTTCGCATAGCCCTGTGCGGCGTGGCCTGCCCCTTGCTCGTGGCGCGTCAGGTATGTGCGGATCGTCGGGTCGTCGTGGAGCGCGTCGAACAATGGGATCACCGGGCCGCCCGGGATGCCGAACACCGCGTCGATCCCCGCGCGTTTGAGTCCCTCCAATGTTGCATCCACGGCGCGCATCCGGCATTCCTCTCGTTCGTCGCGATACTCTCGAAGTCCCTGCGTTTCCCCGTGAGAGTAACAACACCTGCCGGAGGAGCCATCGTGGCCACATCACCCCCCCCGCCCGACCGCCCATCGTTCGCCGAGGAGAACGCCATGCGGGTGGCGAGTGAGTCGCTCAACTACTACGACCAGCACAGCGACACCTACCACTGCTCGTATGGACCCCCCTCCCCCGCGCTGACGATCCGAGACCCGGAGCGAGAGCTTCTCGTGCGTGTCGATCCGCAATCGGGACAGGTCCTTGGTTTCACGATCCCGGAATTCAAGGGCTGGCATGCCCGCCACGCCGACGAGGATGGCGGCTTCGAGGTGGACCTGCCGCCGGTGTGGCCGCTCCAACCCGGCTCCGAGGAGTCGACCGATCTGGACGACGAGTAGACTTTCGCACGGTACGACAGCATCCGACAAGGGAGCCTGCATGGGGGTCGAGACCCAACGCGTCGAGGATTTCAAGCTCGCGAAAGAGCCGTACTACCTCGCCCTCGGAAACGAGGTCGAGCTGTACGAGGCGGCTTACAGCGCCGGGTTGCCGGTCATGCTCAAGGGTCCGACGGGTTGTGGCAAGACGCGCTTCGTCGAGCACATGAGCTGGCGACTGGAGCGGACGCTCATCACCGTCGCATGCCATGAGGACCTCACCGCCTCGGATCTCGTCGGCAAGTACACCCTGCGCGGCGACGAGACAGTGTGGCAGGACGGACCGCTGACCATCGCCGTGAAATCCGGCGGGATCGCCTACCTCGACGAGATCGTCGAGGCGCGCAAGGACACCACCGTCGTCATCCACCCCCTCACGGACGACAGGCGCATCCTGCCGCTCGAGAAGAAGGGCGAGATCGTCGCGGCACCGCCGGAGTTTCACTTGGTGATCAGTTACAACCCCGGCTATCAGTCGGTGCTGAAGGACTTGAAGCACTCCACCAAGCAACGGTTCGTCGCCATCGACTTCGACTACCCGCCGCCGGATCTCGAGGAGGAGATCCTGCGCAACGAAGCGGACGTCGACGCGGACGTTGCCAGCAAGCTCGTCAAGATCGCCGAGAAGGTCCGCAACCTCCGCACCCACGGCCTCGAGGAGGGCGTCTCGACGCGACTTCTGGTCTACGCCGGACAGCTCATCGGGAAAGGCATCGAGCCGGTCGCCGCCTGCGAGGCGACGATCTGCAAGCCGATCACGGACGATCTCGACATGCAGCGATCGATCGTCGAGATCGTCGCGACCCAGTTCTGAGGCGAGGTCGTGCCGTGACGAAAGCGCCCCCCAGGTGACATTCGGACCGGCCGTCGGCAACGTCGGGATGTACGTCGCGCGCGAGATGCTCGCCGCCGTCCCCGAGGATCAGCGCGCGACATACTTGTCGCTCGTCGAGCAGATCTCCGAGCTCAAGTACCAGCTGGGCGTGGAGGTCGCGCGGCAACTCCCGCGGCTCTTGTCGGCGCATGACACCGCACAGGTCGCGGCATATCTCGACCAGGTGAAATCGGTCGCCGCGGTCGGCTGGAAGAGCGGCGTCGAGGTCGCCAAGCAGCTTCCCGACCTCTACGACGCCCCCGACCCGGCGCTCGCCGGCTCATACGTCGCGATCGTGACGGGCGCGACCGCCGGACCCGAGGAGGACACCGAAACCGTCGACCTCGCAGCCGAACTCGATCGGCTCGAGCAAGAGCTTCGTGAGATGGAGCCGAAGGTCCAGCGGGCGCAGGAGCTGAAATCGCTCCTGTCGGCGCGTGACCGCCGTGACGAGAAACGGCGGAAGCACGCGGTCGAGCTCGCATCGGTTCTGCCGCCGATCTTGGCCAGGCTCCGGCCGCGTCACCGCGCGACGTTCCTGGAGCAGGTGGATCGCGTCGCCTCGGCCGACCCGGAATCGGCCTTGGAGGCCGCCGACACGCTCCTGGACCTCTTGAACGGCGAGCGTGTCAGCGCCGAGGGCGCGACGGAGTGGGTCACCCGCGGACTGGACGTGCTCGATCGCAACAAGGAAGTGGGTCGGGGCTACTTCCGGCTGGGCTCCAAGCACGCCCTCGAGGTGCTCGAGGAGCTCCGTGAAGGACTTGCGCTCAAACAAGTTGCGCGGGTGCTCAAGCTTTATGCCACCGCGCTCAGCGGTCGCGACGTCGCGATCCGCTCTACCCAAGAGATGTATGCGATCGAGGCCTTCGGCGCCGACCACGTGGTCCTGCCTCCCGACATGCGGTTCTTCGAAGACGACGACGCCAACTTTCGCGCCTACAAGGTCGCGACGGCCCATGGTGCCGGGCGCATCGAGTTCGGCACGTATGATTTTCGCCTGGACGATTTGGGCGCGGTCGTGGAGCGCTTGACCACAAGATATGGAGGAACGGCGTGAGTACGAATGCGTCCGAGGCGGTAAGTGATCTCGGTCGGTTCTACGCCTTGTTTCCCCAACAGGATCTCGCGCGAGATCTGTTCAACATCGTGGAGGGCCACCGCGTCGATGCACGGCTTCGCGTCGCCTACCCGGGCATCCGGCGGGACATGCTCGCGGTCGCGACCGCGACGGTCGAGCGCCGCGAGGGGCTGAGCCCCGGCGCGAGCGAGGCCCAAGCGGTCGTCGAGGCCATGCTCACTCACACCCTGGTCGGCGACGTCGACCTGTCGCCGTTGCCCGAGGCGATCTCGGCGATGGTGACCGACGCCCTGACCCTGATGGACAGGGTGCTCGACCACGATGCGACGGTCGCCGACAGCGCGCGTGTAGCCGCGGCGTTGTACGAGCTCATCGACGACGGCGCACGGCAAGCGCCGCGAAACCCGTTCGTCTCCGATGCTGATCCGGGCGCCGCCGCCGAGCCCGACGCGGGTGACGAGGGCGCAGACGCCGATACCGCGGACCCCGCCCGACCGGGTGACGGCATCGATGAGTACTCCTCCGCGGACATGCCGCCGTTCATGACGCCGGTACTGGAGGAGCTCGTCAAGCAGCGTGCCCAAGCGCAGGGCGAGGGCGAGGACACCCCGGACGCTCCCGACCAGGCTCCTGAGGCCGACCAGGCCATGCAGACCCAGCAGGCGCAAGCTGGTGGCGAGCGTGGCGAGGACGAGATGGCGCAGCGGGCCGACACCAACACCGAGCAGGCGCCGGCGTCACCCGGCGAGGCGCCCGATGGCCAGGCGGACGACCTCGAGGGAACCGGCGCGGACATGGATCTTGCGCCCGGCGCAGACGTGCCGATGGTCGAACCCGAAGACGACGCAGAGGAGGATCTGGGGGAGCAGACCTTCTACTACGACGAGTGGGACCACAAGATCGAGGATTACCGGCCGGCGTGGTGCACGTTGCGCGAATCACGTGCCACCCGGGTCCATGAGGCGTTCGTGGCGGCAACGTTCTACGAGCACGGTGGTGTGGTCAGCCAGATCCGCCGCAACTTCCAGCTCATGCGCCCGGAGCGGCTTCGGAAGATGCGCTACCAGCCGGACGGCGACGACCTCGACATCGAGGGAATCGTGGAGTACGTCGTCGATCGCAAGACCCGCATCAGCCCGACCGAGCGGGTGTACATCAAGCGCGACAAAAAGGATCGTGACGTCGCCACAGCGTTTCTGGTCGACATGTCGAGTTCGACCGACCGCAAGATCGACGGGCGCAAGCGCATCATCGACATCGAGAAGGAGTCGCTGCTGCTCATGTCCGAGGCGCTGGAGGCGATCCGTGACGAGTACGCGATCTATGGCTTCTCCGGCTCGGGGCGAGAAGACTGCCAGTTCTACACCATCAAAGAGTTCGGTGAGCGCTACGACGATCGGGTCAAGGGACGCATCGGTGGTATCTACGGACGTCAAAAGACGCGCATGGGCCCTGCCTTGCGCCACGCGACGAAGCGTCTCATGGCCGTTGACGCGCACGTCAAGCTGCTGATCCTCTTGACCGACGGCAAGCCCTATGACTCAGACACCTACCAGGACAACACGTACGCACAGGAGGACACGAAGATGGCGTTGCGCGAGGCGCGGCGCGAGAAGATCCATCTCTTCTGCGTGACCGTGGATCAAGAGGGCGCCGACTACCTCCCTCACATGTACAGCGACGCGAACTTTGTCGTCGTCGACGACGTCCGGACACTCCCTCAGAAGCTTCCCCAGCTCTACCGGCGCCTGACGACCTAATCCACAGCCAGGGTAAGCCGCTCGCGGCAAAGCACCGTGATCAGGGTACGCCGCTCGCGCCCGCGCACTCGCCCACATCGCGACCCTGGTTCTCGACTCGCGGACCGGGGTAAGGGACTCGCACTTGCTTGTGGCTCACGGGGGTATGCGACTCGCGCATGGCTACGGAACCGGGGTATGCGACTCGCGACACTCGCTCGTCGTCCCCGTGTGACCGGGGTATGCGACTCGCGGCGGCACGGGGGTATTCGACTCGCGCCCACCGGGGTACCAGGCTCGCGGCAAAGCCCTGTGATCCTTCTCGCAGAAACGGGTCTCGAGCGTCGTTAAGTATCAGTTGTTAAGGGAAAAGCCAGTTTCATATCATTCAGGGGTGCGCTCTCGCCCCTTCCCCTTCGGGGTCGGGCGCACCCCATTTTTTCCTGCGAGTCAGCTACCCGGGGTAAGTAACTCGCAGTCTCGAACCACGACACATGCGCTCAGGCATGCTTCGAGCCAAGATGCCTCTTCGTCCACTCACCGTCGCGACCACCGACGAATCAGGGCTCACGGGGATCCAAGAGCAGCTCGCGCTCGTGGAGCCCGACAACCTGCGACGGCTGGAGCAGCCGTTACGGTGGGGTTTCGCGGATCGCTCGACTGCCCGGAAGGGACTCGAGATCGCCGCCGGGTTCGCGATCGCGGATCGACTGGGCGCGATCCGCCAGACGCAAGGCCCGGCAATTGGCCGCCATGGATACATGCTGATCGTGTGGCTCGGTTCCAGGTGGTTACAGCTCGAGCAACACGGCGCCACAGCGGTGCCGTTCAGCCAGTACCGGCTTTTGCACGACTTTGGGTGGGGGAATGCCGGGAAGCCTGCTCGCCAGGCACTCAAGCGTACCCTGTTGGGACTCCAGGAAGCGCGGTGGGAAGGCGAGGTCAACGATGCCTTGACCGGTCGCAAGACGCATGAAGATCACTTTGGCATCATCGACCGGGTACTCTGGCCGATCGCACCGAACGGCAGGACCGAGCGGCCCGGCTATATTTTCCTCGGCAGCTGGTTTTTGGAGCAGCTTCGCAACGAAGCCGGGGAGTGGCTCGATTGGGCGATCGTACGCGACCTTCCCCCGATTGCCCGGAAGTTCTATGGGTTGCTCGAAAACGACCGGTTCGTTTCGCGCGACAGCACGCATGAGTGGCAGGCCTACACGCTGGGCGCGCCGCTGTTTGCAACACTGGGGTCGAGCTGTACCAGAGAACGCGACAACGTCGCCGCGGTGTTGCGCGCCTGCGAGGCGATCTGTGCACTCGATCCGCGCTACAGGTTCACGCGTGAGCGAACACTCGACGCCCGAAACGGCTGGGTCAACCAGGTTGTCGTGAGCCGAACGGCGCGACGGCGCGTCGGTCCGCGCTCGTCGGGGCATCGTCCCCCGGGACTTTCTGCTCAGGTGAGCTCCGTAGCCAACGAGTGAGGTCGGGCATGGGGGTATCGGTGTGACGCACGGCCGGGTTGAGTGCATGACGGACGGCCTCTGCGCTCGCACCGGCCCAGCCGTTCGCCGCGACATCGGTGAGGAGCATCGCGATGCCGATCCGCACGAGGGTGGCGCGCTCGAGGTCGCGGAGCCCCACGGGATCGTGAGAGCGCCACTCGGCGACGACGTGATCGAGCCCGTCCAGGGTCTCCTGCGCCATGCGCATGTGCAAGCGCCCGCCAACCGGTACGACCGGACGGGTGTTGCCGCGCTCGGGTGCCACGGCGACCGGCACATAACCACGTGCGGACACCGACGCCTGCGTTTCGTCATGACGCGGCCAGGGCGTCGAGGATGATGTTCGCGGTGTGGCCGGCGTGGAGGAACTTGGCGACGATGAGTCGCTGTCGCGTGTGAAGCGAGCGGCCTCGACAGCAAGCTTGGCGAGGGCCCCGTCGCGGGCGGCAGAGGCCGAGTGACTAGACATGGAGCACCTCGCGACTTGCGGTCAAGACCTCGTCGCAGACGAGGTCCCAGACATACTGCAGATGGTCGTCGAGCGCGTCGACACCGACGCGTTGTGAGGCGGCCTGCCGGTATGCGACCCGCTTGGCGATGACCTGATCGAATACCGGCCACGGCGCCCCGGCGCGAAGCGCGTCGGCGGTCGCGCGGGCATCGACGGTGTGGAGCTCGGCAAGGGTCAACAGGATCCCGAGGACGCGAAGATCGGGGTTCAGTCGGTGGCGAACCTCGGCGAGATGGCGGGCGAGCTTTGCGAGGCCCTCCAAGGCGTAGATCTCCGGCGGACACGGCACGAGCACCTCATCGGCAGCAACCCAGGCGTTCGTCGCGATCAGGTCGAATCCCGGAGCGGTATCGATGATGGCCAGGTCGTAGTCGTTGTGAATCGGCGCGAGCGCCTCGCGAAGCAACTGCTCGCGTCCAGAGACGTTCAGCAGCACGGCCGCATCATCATCGAGCGTCGCCTCCGCGGGGATCAGGTCGCCACAGTCGACCATGCTGGTGCGGGGCTGATCGAGGACTGCCCGAAGCATTTGCTCGTCCAACTGCATCGCGGCTGCCGCGCGCAGCAGGGCCGAGAGCCCGATAGCGTCCGGATGAGCGCCGGCATGGCGTGACAGGTGCGCCTGGGGGTTCGCGTCGATCGTCACGACGCGGCAGCCTGCCCGGCGCGCCGCTGCGGCGAGGTTGATGACGGTCGTCGTCTTCCCCACCCCACCCTTCTGATTACTGACTGCGATGGTCCTCATTGCGATCTCTCCCTGCGCTGGTGAGGCTGTGCCGGTCTGCCACATCTTCGCGGCCTGCTGCGCGAGTCCTGCCCAGCTCCTGCAGCTCGTGTCGGCCAGAGCTGGCGGTGGCCCGGAACCTCTGCATGACCGCCTGTGCATCCATGCACGGACGACGAGGCCCCTGCTCGTGTGGCATGCCGTTCGACGTTGACCATGCGTACTCCACATCATGGTGCCGAGGTGCAGAGCAGCGCATCCCCATGCTGAGCAGCGGTGCACATGCAGCGCAACACGTCTTTGCCACAGGGGGCCGGGCCATTCGCGGCGGCTGATCGAAACCGAAGGAGGACTCTGCGCGCCGGCGACCTTCGTCTGGCCGACCACATTCGTGAGACAACGATGCGTTCAGGGAGCCCCGGAGTGGGGGACGGAGGCCATGGACAGCACGCTCGAGGGCCCACTCTTCGGGGCCACGACGCCAACGCGGCTGGGCCGGTATCCCCGAAGGATCCGGCCCGAACCGCGCTGTCGCCTGTGAAGCTTGGGGCTAGACGCCCGGGGGCTTCGGGAAACGGTGACGCATCGTGTACTGGTACGGAGTGGCGAACAGCAGGTCGCCGATGTCCTCCGGGGTACGCTCGATGGTCTGCGTCCAGATGGTCTGGGCGCCGGGGATGATGAGGTCGAAGCTGAAGGTCATGAGACCAATGAGCTCCTTGACCGGCATCATCGCGCCGAGGTTGTCGAACGGGGTCGCACAAAGCGCCCACGTGCGGATCGCGTTCGCCGAAGCGGTACGGATCGACTCGGGCTTCAATTGGAACCGGTGCTGGCCGACCGTCTCGGGC
>JBKKDD010000091.1:0-3728 GCA_046708705.1 Miltoncostaeaceae bacterium
TTTGCGGTGTTTGGCGGTGGCGGGGGCCCCCCGGCGCGACTCCAGGTAGAACAGGTGCTCGTCGTCGACCCGGCTCACCGCGCCGGCGTGCGAGCACTTGACCTCGGCCGTCTCGATCTCGAGGAACGGGATCGTGTCGGCGCGCGCGCCCTCGTTGAGGATCAGGTTGCGGTTGGTCTGGTATGCGTCGGTGCCCGGGGCTCCGGGCGGGACGACCAGGTTGCCGAAGAACACGGTGTGCCCCGTGTCCTTGATCGCGCCCTTGTAGAGCAGGTTGGAGTAGGCGTTGGGAGCCTCGTGGCGTGAGATCACCCGGTGCTCGAAGTGCTGGTCGTCGGAGGCGAAGAACAGCCCGAGCGCCCGTGCGTCGGCACCGCTGCCGACGATCTTGAGCGTGGGCTCCACCCGCACCACGTCGCCGCCGAGCGTCACCACGACCGAGCGTACCTTGGCGTCCTTGCCGACGCTCGCCTGGACGATCGCGTGGTGGCGCACACCCGCGCCCCAGTCGATGATCGATACGTGCTCCAGCTCGCCGCCCTCGGCCACGAACAGCTCGACCACGCTCGACACGTTGACCTGGCCGTCGAGCGCCGAGGACGCGTAGCGGTCGATGACGGTCGCCTTGGCTCCGGCCTCGACGACGACGAGGGTGCGTCCGAACACGCGGCCCGCCGCTCCGGTCACCGAAGAGATCGCCTCGACCGGAAACTGCAGGTGCACACCGGCGGGGACGTATACGAACGTGCCCGAGTCCCATCGCGCGGCGTTGAGCGCGCCCGGCTTGTCGTCAAAGCCGACGAGTGCGTAGAGGCGCTCGCGGACCAGGGCCTCGTGCGCCGACAGCGCCTCGGCCAGATCGGCGACGATCACGCCGTCGGCCATCGCGTCCGGCTCTTCCATGGTCACGCCGTCGGAGAACGCCAGACGCGCCGATCGCTCGCCCGCCCGCGCGGCGGAGGCTGCGACCGGGACGTCGAGCGGTGACGGCTCCGGTCCCTCCAGCGCGAGGTCGGTCGGCGGCGTGAAGCGCCACTCCTCCTCCGTGCCAGTCAGGGCGGGGAGGGTGGTGAACGTCTTCTCGGCAGCCTCCCGAGCCTCGGTCGCCCAGGCGGGTGCGCTCGTGTCAGCCAATCGAGCCCTCCATCTGCAACTCGATCAGGCGGTTGAGCTCGACCGCGTACTCCATGGGCAGCTCCTTGGCGATGGGCTCGATGAACCCGCGCACGATCATCGCCATGGCGGCGTCCTCGGACAGGCCCCGGCTCATCAGGTAGAAGATCTGGTCGTCGGCGACCTTGGACACCGTGGCCTCGTGGCCGATGGAGGTGTCCTCCCCCTGGATGTCCATGTAGGGATACGTGTCGGAGCGGCTGTCCTCGTCGAGCAACAGCGCGTCGCACACGACCGATGCCTTGACCCGCTTGGCGCCCGGCTCGACGCGGACCAGGCCGCGGTAGCTGGTGCGTCCGCCACCCTTGCTGACCGACTTCGAGACGATCGTCGAGGACGTGTCGGACGCGACGTGGACCATCTTGGCGCCGGCGTCCTGGTGCATGCCCTCGCTCGCGAACGCGACCGACAGCACCTCGCCGCGCGCGCCCCTGCCGGTCATCCACACGGCGGGGTACTTCATGGTCAGCCGCGAGCCCAGGTTGCCGTCGACCCACTCCATCGTCGCGTTCTCGTGGCAGACGGCGCGCTTGGTGACCAGGTTGTAGACGTTGGTCGACCAGTTCTGGATCGTGGTGTAGCGGCAGCGCGCGCCCTTCTTGACGATGATCTCGACGACGGCCGAGTGCAGCGAGTCGCTGGAGTACACCGGCGCGGTGCAGCCTTCCACGTAGTGCACGAACGAGTTCTCGTCGCAGATGATGAGCGTCCGCTCGAACTGGCCCATGTTCTCCTGGTTGATCCGGAAGTAGGCCTGGAGCGGGATCTCGACGCGCACTCCCGGCGGCACCCAGATGAACGACCCACCGGACCACACCGCGGAGTTGAGCGCCGAGAACTTGTTGTCGCCCGGAGGGATGACCGTGGCCCAGTGCTCGCGGAACAGGTCCGGGTGCTCGCGCAGCGCCGTGTCGGTGTCGCAGAAGATGACGCCCTGTGCCTCCAGGTCCTCACGGATGGAGTGGTAGACGACCTCGCTCTCGTACTGCGCCGAGACGCCGGCCAGGAACTTCCGCTCGGCCTCGGGGATGCCGAGCCGGTCGAACGTGTTCTTGATGTCGTCGGGCACCTCCTCCCACGTCCTGCCTTGCTTCTCGCTGGCGCGGATGTAGTAGTAGATGTCCTGGAAGTCGATGTCATCGAGCTTGCCGCCCCAATCGGGCATCGGCTTGCGGTCGAAGATCTCCAGCGACCGCAGGCGGAACTTGGTCATCCATTCCGGCTCGCCTTTGAGCGCGCTGATCTCGCGCACGACGCCCGGGTTGACACCCTTCTTGGGCTCGAACTTGTAATGGGTCGGATCGCTCCACCCGTACTTGTACGGGCCGATGTCCTGCAGTTCGGGCGGGGTGGTGGTCGACACAACTCCTCCTCAGGTGCTCGCGTCTCGCTTCTAACGGATATCTAGATTACCGTAATAGGTCCATCCGGGTCCGGCAAGGGGCATGGCCAGAACCCTTTGGGTGTAAGGTAGACCGAACGTTTAGGGGCGACCATGGCGCTGAGGCAACCTCAGACCGAGCAGGAGATCGAGCGACTCGCCGGTGCGCTCGGAGATCCCACACGACGGCGCGTGTTCTTCGTCGTGCGCGAGGCGGGCGAGGCGATGACCAAGGACGACGTCGCCCAGGCGGTCGGCATCGAGCGGCGGCTGGCGGGGTTCCACCTGGACAAGCTGGTGGAGCAGCGGTTCCTGACCGCCGAGTTCCGCCGTCGCGAGGGCGGCGGTCCTGGCGCCGGCCGCCCGCCGAAGGTCTACGTCCTCGCCGAGACCGAGGCCGCTGTCGCGCTGCCGGAGCGGCACTACGACCTGCTCGCCGAGCTGTTGCTGCGGGCCATGAGCGAGCCCGGTGCGTCACCCCAGGATCAGCTCGAGTCCGTGGGGTTCGAATTCGGGCGCTCGCTCGCGCAGGAGCAGGCGGCCGCAGGCGAGTCCCCGTTCACGCCGACGCAGGCGATCGCCGAGGTCGTGCGCCTACTGTCGCGATACGGGTTCGCGGCCACCAGCGAGGGGACCGCCACCACGATCAAGGCGTGCTCGTGCCCGTTCGAGGAGATGGCGTTCCACGATCCGGCGCGCGTCTGCGGCCTGGACCGGTCCATCTGGAAGGGCATTCTCAGCGTCTATGCGCCGCACGCGACCATCGCGTCCACGACGGCGCGTGCCGAGGGGGACGACGCCTGCGTGGCCGAGCTCGTGACCGGCTCGGGGGCCACCGCGGCCGAGTAGCCCACGGGTGTTGGCGCCGACCCGTGCGGCGAGGTTTGGGCGGCGTGTGGCTCACGCAGAGTGCGCTAGAAAAATCGCTAAAAGCTGATACTTTGTTGCTCGCCCCGTCGTCCCACTGCGCGGTGAGCACCTTGCACGTCAATCCTCGTCGGAAACGTCGGAGATCCTCTCCCTCGTTCGTCGTCCACACCGGGTCGCCGGTGGGGACCCCCGGTTCGGCGGCTACGGACGCGCCGTCCACCACCAGGCGACGACCGTGGTGTGCGTGGCTGCGCCCCGCCCGACTCCACGAGCACCTGTCGGTCGGCGCCGACGTGAACGTCAT
>JBKKDD010000092.1:0-8814 GCA_046708705.1 Miltoncostaeaceae bacterium
CGCGGTCGCCGAGGCCGAGGAGCTGCGGGCCGCGGGCATCGACGCGCCGCTCCTCATGTGGGGTCCCCTCGTCGCGGACGAGTGGCGCCGCGCCGCCGCGACCGGCTGTGAGATCGCGGTCTGGACGCCGCAGGCCGCGTATGCCGCGGCGGCCGCCGGCATCCGGTCCGTCCACCTGAAGCTCGACAGCGGGATGGGGCGCCTCGGCGCCCGCCCCGACGCCGTCGCCGCCCTGGTGGAAGCCGCCGCGTCGGCGAATGTTGCGGTCGTCGGCCTGATGACCCACTTCGCCACCGCCGACGAGACCGAGGGACAGAACGCCGGGTTCATGGTCGAGCAGCTCGTGCGGTTCCGCTCGCTCGTCTCCCCCCTGCGCGAGCGGTTTCCCGATGCGCTGCTGCACGCCGCCAACTCGGCGGCGGTGCTGCGCTCGCCGGACACCCACTTCGACCTGGTGCGCTGCGGCATCGCCATGTACGGGTGCGACCCGTTCGGGCACGCGCCCGAGGACCACGATCTGCGGCCGGCCATGTCGCTTCGCTCCTACCTGTCGTCGGTCAAGCCGCTGCTGGGTCGCGAGAGCGTCGGGTACGGCCGGCACTGGCGCGCGGCGCGCGGCACCTGGATCGGCGCGGTCCCGGTCGGCTACGCCGACGGGTATCCCCGGGCGTACGCCAACACCGCCCAGGTGCTGGTCGGGGGACGCCGGGTGCCGGTGGCCGGCATGGTCTCCATGGACCAGATCACGGTGGACCTGGGCCCCGAGTCCACCGACGCCGTCGGCGACGAGGTCGTGCTGCTGGGCACGCAAGGCGACGAGCGGCTGACGGCCGAGGAGCTGGGCGCCTGGCGCGGCACGATCAACTACGAGGTCACCTGCGCCGTCGGCGCGCGCGTGCCCCGTCGCTTCGTCGATTCGTCGTGACGCCGTCCGGGCTCGACGCGCTGCTCGGGCCGCTCGCGCCGCTGGGCACCGACGGCTGGATCGTCGGCGGCGGGTTGCGCGACGCCCTGCTGGGCCGCCCCGTCGCGGACGTGGACCTGGCGGTCCCCGCCGACGCCAAGCACCTCGCCGATCGACTGGCCAAGGCGCATCGCGCCATGCGCTTTCCGCTGTCGGATGCGTACGGGGCGTGGCGCGTCCACGGTGGCGGCCTGCCGTTCACGGTCGACCTGACGCCCCTGCAGGGCGGCAGCCTGCAGGAGGACCTGGCACGGCGCGACCTGACCGTCAACGCGCTCGCGCTGCCGCTGGCCGGCGGCGAGCTGATCGATCACCACAACGGGCTCGGCGACCTGCAGGCGCGATCGCTTCGCATCGTCGGACCCACCGTGCTGCGCGACGACCCGGTCCGTCTGGTGCGCCTGGCGCGGCTCGCGTGCCAGCTCGGCTTCGACATCGAGTCGCAGACGCGCCGGCGCGCGCGCATGGACGCCGGTGAGCTCACGCGGTCCGCGCCCGAGCGCGTGGCCGACGAGCTTCGCCGCATCGCCCGCCTGCCCGACGCGTGGCGGGGGATCGAGGCGCTGGACGACCTTGGCGTGCTGGGCGTCATCGTCCCCGAGCTCGAGGAGGGACGCGGGCTCGAGCAGACGCCCTATCACCACAAGGACGTCCTGGACCACACGCTTGAGGTCGTGCGCCACGTGTGCACGATTCGGGCCGATCCTGGCGAGATCTTCCGCGGCGCCGGCCCGCAACTGGCCGCCGATCTTGCCGAGCCCCTGGCCGACGAGCTCACCCGCGGTGACGCGCTGGTGTTCGCCGCGCTGTTCCACGACATGGCCAAGGCCGAGACGTACGCGGTCACGCCGGACGGCCGGGCCACGTTCTTCGGCCACGATCGTCGCGGCGCCGAGCTCGTCGATACCTGGTGCCGCCATTACCGGACCGCGACGCGCTTCCGCACGCTCATGGGGTTGTGCGTGCGCCGGCACCTGGCGCTGGGGTTCATGGTGCACCGCCAGCCGCTGTCACTGCGCCAGATCGACCGCTACCTGCGGGCCACCGCCCCCGCCGAGGTCGAGCTGATGGTGCTCTCGGTCGCCGACCGGCTCGCGACCGACGGGCCGCGCACCACGCCGCCGCAGATTCAGCGCCACCTGGAGGTCGCCCGGCAGGTGGCGGGCTGGTACGTCACCCTCGCCGAGCGTGGGCCCGTGCGGCCACTCGTCAACGGGGCGGAGCTCGCCGAGCTCTTCGCGCGGCCACCCGGTCGCTGGACCGCCGAGCTGCTGGACGCGCTGCGCGAGGAGCAGGTCGTCGGAATGGTCCGCACCCGGGAGCAGGCCGAGCGGTTCGCGCATGCGTGGGCCGACGTCCACCTGCCGGCGTAATGTCGGGGTCATGGTCCGGCTGACGCGCATCTACACACGCGGGGGCGACGGGGGCGACACGCACCTGGGCGACATGTCGCGGGTGCGAAAGACCAACCCGCGCGTCGCCGCCTACGGGGACGTCGACGAGCTCAACAGCGTGATCGGCATCGCCCGGCAGCAGCCGCTGCCGCAGGGCTATGACAGCTGGCTTGCGCGGGTTCAGAACGACCTGTTCGACCTGGGCGCCGACCTGTGCGTGCCCGAGGGCGGCGAGGCCGAGCGCTTGCGCGTCACGGCCGGTCAGGTCACGCGGCTGGAGGGCTGGTGCGACACGGTCAACGAGGCGCTGGAGCCGCTCACGAGCTTCGTGCTGCCCGGTGGCTCGCCCGCCGCCGCCGCCCTGCACCTGGGCCGCACGGTCTGCCGGCGCGCGGAGCGTTCGGTGGTCGCGCTCGCCGACGCTGAGTCGATCAACCCCCACGCCGTCGAGTACCTCAACCGCCTGTCGGACCTGCTGTTCATCCTCGCCCGCGGTGCCAACGCGGCGGCGGACGGCGACGTGCTCTGGGTCCCGGGAGGCCCCCCGGAGTAATGCCGGTCTTCGTCGCGTTCCTGCGGGCGATCAACGTCGGCGGGCGCAACGTCGGCATGGCCGAGCTGCGCGACCTGTTCGCCGGGATGGGGTTCACCGGCGCCGAGAGCTTCATCGCGAGCGGCAACATCATCTTCGACCCGGGGACCGACCAGGACGCGATCGAGCTCGAGGCGCAGATCGAGACCCACCTCGCCGCCGCGCTCGGCTATGCGGTTGCGACGTTCGTCCGCACACCGGCGCAGGTGGGCAAGATCGCGTCGCGCCGGCCATTCGGCGACGCCGAGGGGTCCTTGCAGTACGGCCTGGTGACCGCGCCGATCGGTGCCGACGCCAAACGCGCACTGGCTGCACTGCAGACCGACGCCGACCGCCTGGCGTTCGCCGGACGCGAGATCGCCTGGCTCCGGCCCGACCCCGCGGCGTCCAAGCTGACCGGTGCCCACGTCGAGCGCGCGATTCGAGCGTCCGCGACGTTCCGCAACGTCACGACCCTGCGCCGCCTCGCGGCGAGGTACGCGGCGTGAGCTCGTGGGAGGCTGCGCCTTAGCCGGTGCCCGCGGGTGGCGGGTCGGAGCCATCGACGACCTTGCGTGGCCAGACGACGAGGCTCGAGAGGTACGTCGCGAGCAGGGACAGGCCGGTCAGCATCTCGATCAGCGTCGCGCTGCGGGCGCCGCGGGAGGCGGCGATGATGTCGTCGGGCGGCGAGATGAAGGCGGTCATCACGGCGTAGTAGAAGACGTCGGCGAAGCGGGGGTTCAGGCCGTCTCGCACCAGGCCGGTGAACGCGTCCGCCGGGTCATACCACCACACCCCCATGTACACGAACGTCCACAGCAGGAAGAACAGGAGCGCCAAAAGCGGCAGCCCGAGCTTGCGGAGCGTCACGACGAGCGCCTCGGCGACGCGCAGCCCGGTCGACGCCGTGCCCAGGTGATGCACGCTCCGCGCCAGCAGCGCGAACGCGATTGCCCCCACCACGACCGCCCCGGCTCCGACGAGCGCCACGATTCCCGCTTGGTGGGGCGACAGCCGGGGGCTCAGCATCGCGACGACCACGATGAATGCGCAGAGGATGATCAGCCGCCCGCCCGAGCGCAGGATCCCGGCGAGCTGCGTGACCTCGCGCGCCGGCGCATGCGGCAGCATGGACCTCAGGCGTTTCCCGATCGGCGGCGGCGACATCGCCCGCGAGGCTACGGATGGCCTCCGACGGCGAATGCGCCCACGTTCACGAGTCGTCGCGCGGCCACTCCTTCTTGATCCACGTAGCGCTCGGGCCGGTGTCGCGCCCGAGCCCGCCGACGAGGCTGTCTTCGCCTGCCCCTGCGCAGATGATGTCGTTGCCGCCGCGGCCCGGCGCGGCCCGTCAGCGGCAGCGGCGAATGACCAACAGCGCGTGGGGCTCGATGGCGATCTCGGTGCGGGCGGCGTATGAGCGGCCGTTGTCGGCGTCGGGCTCAGCGGTGGACAGCGCGAGCTCCCAGCGCAGACCGAAGCGCTTGGGCGGCAGCGTGAACAGGACCCGCTCGTGCGCCGCGTTCGTGATCACCAGAAACGTGTCGCCGACCAGGCGCTCGCCGTGCGGCGTGGGCGTGGGGATCTCGTCGCCGTTCAGGAACACCGCGAGCGTGCGCAGCTCGGGGTCGCGCCAGTTGCGCTGCGCGACGGGCCTGCCGTCGGGACGAAACCACGCGACGTCAGGCAACCCGGAGTCCATGGTCTGGTGGCCGGCGAGGAACGCGCGTCGGTGAAACACAGCGTTGTCGCGGCGCAAGGCGATCAGCCGCCGCGTGAAGTCGAGCAGCCGGCGCTGGTCGTCGTCGAACGCCCAGTCGAACCAGCTGATCTCGCTGTCCTGGCAGTACGCGTTGTTGTTGCCGCGCTGCGTGCGGCCGAACTCGTCGCCACCCGAGATCATCGGCACCCCTTGCGAGAGCAGCAGCGTCGCCAGAATGCTGCGCTGGCGACGGGCCCGCAACGCGACGACGCCTGCGTCGTCGGTCGGCCCCTCAGCACCGCTGTTCCAGCTGCGGTTGTCGTCGGTGCCGTCGCGGTTGTCCTCGCCGTTGGCCTCGTTGTGCTTGTGGTCGTAAGCGACCAGGTCGGCCATGGTGAAGCCGTCGTGCGCGGTCACGAAGTTGATCGACGCGGAAGGGTGACGGCCGTCCTCCTGGTAGAGGTCGCTGGAGCCGGCGTAGCGCGAGGCGAAATCGGCGATGCCGCCCGGCGACCCGCGCCAGAAGTCACGCATCGTGTCGCGGTACTTGCCGTTCCACTCGGCCCACAGCACCGGGAAGTTCCCGACCTGGTACCCGCCCTCGCCGACGTCCCACGGCTCGGCGATCAGTTTGACCTGACTCAGCACGGGGTCCTGGTGGATCGTGTCGAAGAACGCCGACAGGCGATTGACGTCCCACAACTCGCGAGCGAGTGCCGATGCCAGGTCGAAGCGAAACCCGTCGATGTGCATCTCGAGGACCCAGTAGCGCAGCGAGTCCATGATCAGCCGCAGCACGCTGGGATGCACGGGGTTCAGGCTGTTGCCGGTCCCCGTGAAGTCCACGTAGCTGGAGGGATCGTCGGGATGCAGCCGGTAGTACGAATGGTTGTCGATCCCCTTGAAGCACAGCATCGGGCCCCTGGGCGAGCCCTCAGCCGTGTGGTTGTAGACCACGTCAAGGATCACCTCGAGCCCAGCCGCATGGAGCAGACGCACCATCCCCTTGAACTCCCGGACCTGCTCACCCAGGGCGCCGCCGGCCGAGTAGCGGGCGTCGGGGGCGAAGAAGCCGATCGAGCTGTAGCCCCAGTAGTTGCGCATCCCGCGGTGGCGCAGCTCAGCTTCGTCGGCGATGTGGTGGACCGGCAGCAGCTCCACCGCCGTGACGCCCAGCTGGTGCAGGTGGGCGATCGACGCGGGGTGGGCCAGCCCGGCATACGTGCCGCGAAGCTCCGGCGGAACGTCGGGGTGCATCATCGAGAAGCCGCGCACGTGGGTCTCGTAGATGACCGTCTCGTGCAGCGGCACTCCCGGCGTGCGGTCGTCGCCCCAGTCGAACCCCTGGTCGATGACGACGGACTTGGGCACCACCGGGGCGGAGTCGGCAGGGTCGGGCCCATCGTCCTCGGCGAACGGCAGCACACGCGGATCGCCGGTCTCGCCCGCGCCGTCGATGGCCTTGGCGTAAGGGTCGATCAGGAGCTTGGCCGGGTTGAACAGGTGACCCTCGCCCGGCGCCCACGGGCCGTGGACGCGGAACCCGTAGCGTTGTCCCGGGCCGACGTCGGGCAGGTAGCCATGCCAGATGTGCGCCGTGCGCTCGGTGAGCGTCAGTCGGGTCTCCGTGGCGCCCGCGTCGAACAGGCACAGCTCGACCCCCGTCGCGTGCTCGGAGAACAGCGAGAAGTTCGTCCCCGAGCCATCCCATGTCGCGCCGAGCGGAAACAGCCGCCCTGGCCAGAGTCGCGCCGTCACCCGGCGCTCAACCACACGACGGCGAGCGGAGGCAGCGTGATCGTCGTCGAGAACGGAAAGGCCTTCCACGACTCGCTCACCGCGTTCGCCGCGCCGAGGTTGCCGATGCCCGAGCCGCCGTAGGCCTGGGCATCGGTGTTGAGCACCTCGCGCCAGATGCCGCCGACGGGCAGGCCGATGCGGTAGTCCTCGCGCGGCACCGGCGAGAGGTTGGCCAGGCACACCAGCGGCGGCCCGTCGTCACCGTGGCGGCAGAACGCGAAGACGTTGGCGGCGGCGTCCTCGGATTCGAGCCACGTGAAGCCGGACGGATCGGCGTCGCGCTGCCAGAGCGCCGGCGTCTGGCGGTAATGGTGGTTCAGATCGTGCACGAGCCGGTGGATGCCCGCATGGGCCGGGTCCTGGAGCAGGTGCCAGTCCAGGCTGGTGTCGTGGTTCCACTCGCCCGGCTGTGCCAGCTCACCCCCCATGAACAGGAGCTTCTTGCCGGGATGCGCCCACATCCACGCGTACAGGGCCCGCAGGTTGGCGAGCTGCTGCCAGCGGTCGCCGGGCATCTTGGCCAGCAGCGACCCCTTGCCGTGGACGACCTCGTCGTGGGAGAGCGGCAGCAGGTACTGCTCGCTGAACGCGTAGAGGAGGCCGAAGGTCAGGTCGTCATGGTGATGCGAGCGGTGGATGGGGTCGCGCTCGAAGTAGCGCAGCGTGTCGTGCATCCACCCCATGTTCCACTTCAGGTCGAAGCCGAGCCCGCCCTGGGAGGTCGGTCGCGAGACGCCCGGCCACGCGGTCGACTCCTCGGCGGCGACCAGCACGCCTGGGGTGCGTGCGTGCGTGCGCTCGTTGAGCTGACGCAGGAACGCGATGGCGTCCAGGTCCTCGCGCCCGCCGAGCGGGTTCGGCACCCACTCGCCCGCCGAGCGCGAGTAGTCCAGGTAGAGCATGGACGCCACCGCGTCGACGCGCAGGCCGTCGGCGTGCATCTCCTCCAGCCAGTACGACGCGCTCGCCAGCAGGAAGTTGCGCACCTCGTTGCGCCCGTAGTTGAAGATAAGCGTGCCCCAGTCGGGGTGGGCGCCCCGCCGCGGATCGGCGTGCTCGTACAGCGCCGTGCCGTCGAAGTCGGCGAGCGCATGGGCGTCGCGCGGGAAATGGGCCGGCACCCAGTCCAGGATGATCCCGAGGTCCGCGGCATGGCAGGCGTCCACCAGGGCCCGGAACGCATCGGGCTCGCCGAAGCGGGAGGTCGGCGCGAAGTAGCCGGTCGACTGGTAGCCCCAGGAGCCGTCGAACGGATGCTCCATCACCGGCATCAGCTCCACGTGGGTGAAGCCCAGGTCGCTGACGTAGCCGACCAACTCCTCGGCGTGCTCACGGTAGGTCAGGGAGCGGTTGCCCTGCAGCGGGTTTCGCCGCCAGGAGCCCAGGTGCAGCTCGTAGATCGAGACCGGCTCACGCCAGGGTTTCCGCTCCCTCCGGGCCTCCATCCAGGCGGTGTCGTTCCACTGATAGGCGCTGCTGGTCACGATCGACGCGGTGCGCGGCGGCGCCTCGGCGGCGCCGGCCATCGGGTCGATCTTGGCGATGGTCACGCCGCCCTGGCCATGGATCTCGAACTTGTAGTGCGCGCCCTCGGCGATCCCGGGGACGAACAACTCCCAGATGCCGGCGCCGCCCAGCGAGCGCATGGGCTGCGCCTTGCCGTCCCACCCGTTCCAGTCGCCCACGACGCTGACCGAGCGCGCCGAGGGCGCCCAAACCGAGAAGGCCACGCCGTCGACCTCGTCAACCCGGACCGCGCGCGCGCCCATCACCCGCCACAGTTCCTGGTGGCGGCCCTCCGCGATCAGGTGCAGGTCCAGCTCGCCCATGGTCGGGGGGAACACATAGGGATCGGCCGACCGGTGCGACGACCCGTCGGGGTAGACGGCCTCGATCTCGTAACGCCCGGGCCGTTCCGTGAGCGTGGCCGCGAACAGCGCGGAGGTGACATGGCGGAGATCGCTCGGCGCGCCCGTTGCCGGATGCAGACGGACCCGTGCGGCGAGCGGACGCCAGGCGCGTACCTCCCAGCCACCGTCCACCGGATGCACGCCCAGCACGGCGTGCGGGTCGTGATGCACGCGCTGCTCCAGCAGCGCGGCGGCGGTGGCGGCGCTCACGAGTCGCGCTCCAGGAGCTCGTCGATCGCGGCCGCGGGGATCGCGACCCAGTCGGGGCGATGCGCGATCTCGTAGCGAAGCTCGTACACGGCCTTCTCCAGTTCGTAGAGCGCGAGGATCTCGCCGATCGTCGCCGAGGACGGCGGCAGCAGCCCGGTCGGCTCGACCACCGCGAAGTACCCGTCCAGGAGCGCGCGGCGGGCCGCGGCAACCCAGCCGTCGGGCACGTCGGCGCCGGCGTGCAGCCGCGCGGCGCCCGC
>JBKKDD010000093.1:0-9412 GCA_046708705.1 Miltoncostaeaceae bacterium
GGCGCGGTCACCCGCACCGAGAGCCGCGGGGCCCACTGGCGCCTGGACCACCCGGAGCGCGACGACGAGAACTGGATGAAGCACACGCTGTCCTACCTCGAGGACGACGCCATCCGCCTCGACTACTCCGAGGTGACGTTCACCAAGTACCAACCACAAGTCCGCACGTACTAGGAGCGCACAAGTGCCCTCGACGACATTCAAGATCTTCCGCTACCAGCCGGATTCCGCGCGGCCGGAGCCGTTCTACCAGGACTTCACGCTCGAGCATGAGCCGCAGAAGACGCTCCTGGACGCGATCCTGGACCTGCAGAACACGCAAGACGGATCGCTCGCCGTGCGGTACTCATGCCGCAGCGCCATCTGCGGGTCGTGTACGTGCAAGGCGGACGGGCGCACCGTGCTCGCGTGCATGCAGCAGGTGGAGGACCTGAAGGCGTGGTCGGGCAAGGACACCGTCCAGGTGGATCCGATCGGCAACTTCGCGCCGATCAAGGACTTGGTGGTGGACCTGGATCCGTTCTGGGAGAAGGTGCGGTCGGTCAAGCCGTTCCTGATCGCCGACGACCCCGCTCCCGAGAAGGAGCGCATCGTCCCCAAGGAGGCCATGCAGCGGGTGTACAAGGAGGCCAACTGCATCCTGTGCGCGGCCTGCTACTCGGAGTGCAACTCGTTCGAGGCGGACGAGGAATTCGTCGGTCCGGCGGCGTTCGCCTGGGGCTACCGGTTCGCCGGTGACGTCCGCGACACGCGCCGCGCCGAGCGCGCCAAGCTCTACACCGGCAAGCACGGGGTCTGGGACTGCACCCGGTGCATGGCGTGCAACGAGCGCTGCCCCAAGGGCGTCGACCCGCGTGACGCGATCGAGAAGCTCGGCGGCATCGCCTTCCAGGAGGGGCGCAGTATGAAGGACGCCGGCGCCCGCCACGCCAAAGCGTTCCTGATCTCGATGCGCACGGGGGGTAAGCTCAACGAGACGCTCCTGGTGCCGTTCACCGACCCGATCAAGGCGCAGCTCGACCTGCCGTTCGCGCTGCGGATGCTGTCCAAGGGCAAGGCACCGTCACCGCTGCCGCACAAGGTCAAGCGACACGACGAGGTCAAGGCCCTCATGAAGAACGTCAAGGAGACCATCTAGTGCCCCGCCAGTTCGCGTACTACCCCGGCTGCGTCGCCGAGTTCTCCTCCAAGGAGCTCAACGCGACGACCAAGGCGCTCGCGCCGCTGCTCGACATCGAGCTGGTGCCCATGCCGGCGGCGACCTGCTGTGGCGCCGGCGACATCGCGGAGGCCAAGCCCAACCTCTATCTGACGCTCAACGTCCGCATCCTCTCCGAGGCCGAGGAGATGGGGCACGACGTGTTGACCATCTGCAACGTCTGCACCCTCAACCTGCGTCGGGCGAACAAGCTCGTCAAGGAGGACCCGCGCCTTCTGGAGCAGGTCAACGGCGAGCTGGTCAAGGCCGGCTCGCGCCCGTACGCGGGCAGCGTCGACGTAACGCACCTGCTTTGGTACATCTCGACCGAGGAGGGCCTCGCCGAGCTCGAGAAGCAGGGGCCGCGTGGTCTGAACGGCCTGCGCGTGGCGCCGTACTACGGTTGTCAGCTCCTGCGCCCGTCGTCGGTCATGGGGTTCGAGGACCCGGACAAGCCGCAGTCGATGGAGCGCCTGATCCGTGCGCTCGGCGGCGAGGTCGCCGACTACGAGGCCAAGTCCAAGTGCTGCGGGTTCCCGATCATTCTTGCCCGCGAGCAAGTTGCGCTCAAGGAGTCGCACGTCGCGCTCTCGCAGGCCCGTGACGCGGGGGCCGACTGCATGGTCACCCCCTGCCCGTTGTGCCACCTGGCGATGGACGCCTACCAGCGCAAGGCCGAGCTGCAGAACGACACCGAGTACAACATGCCGGTGCTCCACCTGCCTCAGCTCTTGGGCCTCGCGCTCGGCATGGGCCAGGACGTGCTGCAGTTCAAGCGCCACATGGTCTCGGTCGACCGCGTGCTGGAGACCGTCGGCGTCTGATGTGAGCGCCGTGGGGACCTGATGGCGCTTCGCGAGGTCGGCGCACTGCTGGGCCTCGGGGCGCTGGGGGGCACGTGGGCCGTGGCGTGGGCCAACCGTCGGGCGCAGCTTCCCCAGCGCACCGCGATGTTGGACGCGCGGACCCAGGTGCAGGTGCGCCTTGACGCATTGCGGGCGCGAACGGCGGCGCTCGCGCGCCGGGATCTGCCCACCCAGGCGCGTCACCTCGTCGACGACGTGGTCGAGCAACAGATGCTGATCACGACCGTGCTGAGCCGCGCCGCCGACGTCGAGGACGTCACCGACGTCGACGCGCAAATCTCGGACGGGTTCATCTCGATCCCATGCCGCGGGGCTGGTCGGCGAGGTGATGCCGGCGGACGCGCCGTTCGCCGGCCTCTGCGCAATCGACCCCGCGCACGGGCTGGGACCCGGGGGCCGGAACGAGGGCGCGGCCGTGCTGTGCGGGGACTGCGCCCGCGCCGCCGGGCGCGGCGAGCGGCTGGAGCGCCGGCAGGTCAGCCGCCTGGGGCGGCCGGTACCGTTCGACGAGGTTGGCGGCTGAGCCGAACGGCTTGGTTGCTTACAACCAGCCGCGCAGGACGAGCGACTCGGCGATCTGGACGGCGTTGGTCGCGGCGCCCTTGCGGAGGTTGTCGCTGACCAGCCACATCGCGATGCCGCGCGGATGCGAGGTGTCCTCGCGGATGCGTCCGACCAGGACCTCGTCGCGTCCGGCCGCGTCGCGCGGAAGCGGGTAGCGACTGTATGCGGGATCGTCCACCAGCACGATGCCGGGCGCGCCCATCAGGAGCTCGCGCACGTGCTGCGGGCTGATGCGCTCGCTCGTCTCGATATGGATCGCCTCGGAATGGGCCTGGACCACCGGCACGCGGACGCAGGTCGCGCTGATCGCGAGATCGGGCATCCCGAGCATCTTGCGCGTCTCCGCGGCGACCTTGCGTTCCTCGCCCGTGTAGCCGGACTCGTCAAACACGTCGATATGCGGGATCACGTTGAAGGCGATTGGGTGCGGGTACACGGAGGGCTCCGGCTCGTTGCCGTCCAGATACCCGCGGGTCTGCGCCATCAACTCCTCGATGGCGGCGGTGCCGGTCCCGCTGACCGACTGGTAGCTCGAGACGATCACCCGGTCCAGGCCGACGGCGTCGGCGATCGGCTTGAGCGCGACCACGAGCGGAGCCGCGACGCAATTGGGGTTCGCGATGATGCCGCTGTGGCCCTGGATGTCGGCCTCGTTGACCTCGGGCACCACGAGCGGCACGTTCGGGTCCATGCGAAACGCCGACGAGTTGTCGATGACCACGGCCCCCGCAGCGACCGCCGCCGGGGCGAACGTGCGCGATCGGTCGCCGCCCGCCGAGAACAGGGCGATGTCGATGTTCTCGAACGACTGGTCGGTGAGCGTCTCGACGTAGACCGGCTGGCCAAGGTAGTCGAGCTGACGCCCGGCGCTGCGCGCCGACGCGAGGGGACGAAGCTCCGTGACCGGGAACCCGCGCTCCTCGAGCACGCGCAGCATGGTGCCCCCCACCGCGCCGGTGGCCCCGACGACGGCGACCCTAAACATTGGCCCGCCGCTCCGCCTCGTCAGCCAGGTCGAACGCGTCGTGCAGCGCGCGGACCGCCCGCTCCACCTCGCGCCGGTCGATGACGACGGTGATGCGGATGGTCGACGTGTCAATCATCTGGATGTTGATGCCCTCGGCGGAGAGCACGCGGAACATCTTCGCGGCGACGCCCGGCTCGGACTTCATCCCCGCGCCGACCAGCGTGACCTTTCCGATCTGGTCGTCCGTCATCAGATCGGCGTACTCGAGCGTGCCCGCGAGGCCGCGCAGCACCTCCTCGGCCTTGCGCAACTCGGTCAGCGGGACGGTGAACGACACGTCCGTGTGGCCCTGATGGCTGACGTTCTGGATGATCGTGTCGACGTTGATCATTGCGTCGGCCAGCGCCGTGAAGATCGTGCCGGCGACACCGGGGTGGTCCGCCACGCCGGCCAGCGTGACCTTGGCCTCGTCGCTCTTGTGGGCGATGGCCGACACGATGGCCTTTTCCATTGCGGGGGTCTCCTCGGTGATCCATGTGCCCTCGTCGGGCACGAACGACGATCGCACGTGCACGGGCACGTTGTGGTTGCGCGCGAATTCGACGGACCGAAGCGCGAGGACCTTCGAGCCGTTCGCCGCCGCCTCCAGCATCTCCTCGTGGCTGACGAGCGGCAGCCGGCGCGCATCGGGCACGATACGCGGGTCGGCGGTGAACACGCCCGTCACGTCGGTGTAGATCTCGCAGACCGCCGCTCCGAGCGCAGCCGCCAGCGCCACCGCCGTGGTGTCGCTCCCGCCGCGTCCGAGCGTCGTGACGTCGCGGTCGGTCGAGACCCCCTGGAACCCGGCGACCAGCACGATGCGGTTGTCGGCGACCGCGGCGCGCAGCCGGTCGCCCTTGATCTCGACGATCTTCGCCTTGGTGTGCGCGGTGTCGGTGACGATGCCCGCCTGCGAGCCGGTGAACGAGATCGCCTCGTGGCCCAGGTCCTGCAACGCCATCGCCATCAGCGCGCACGAGATGCGCTCCCCTGTCGACAGCAGCATGTCCATCTCACGCAGATCGGGCTGGTCGGAGATCTCCTGCGCCATCGCGACGAGCCCATCGGTGGTCTTGCCACGCGCGGAGAGCACGGCGACGACCTCGTCCCCGCCCTCCTTGGCCTCGGCAATCCGCCGGGCGACGTTCTTGATCTTCTCGGCGTCGGCAACTGAACTGCCACCGAACTTCATGACACGCAGGGCGATCGGATCCTCCTCAGAGCAGGGTCGGGGTGATTGTAGCGAGCAGCCCCCGCAGACCCGGCCCGCCGACGCCCGAAACCGCGATCCGACCCATCACGAGCCAAAGAAGGAACCGTGCGCCACGTGTGTCATTTCGACACACTGGCAATCGGGTTTTGGCACGAATGGGTGTCGCGCTGGAACACTCGCCGGGTTCGAGCGGCGGTTCGCCGCCGGGGAGCCGCCGCGCGAGGTGATCGCGGACCTTCGCCGTACGCACCAAAGTGGGCCGTCGGTGGTTCCGGCGGTGCGGACGATGCAACGGTGGTTCACCAAGCGCGGTGGCGCCTGTCCCAGCCGCCGCTCGGCGAGCCGCGCTCCGCGTGGCAGCCGATGCTCAACATGATCGTCATCGGGTATGGGTACCCCGAGCCACCCCTCCCACCCGGCAAATCACGCGCCCCCTGAACAAACCGGAACCCGGCGAAAATCGGAACCTGGCCGCGCGCGTTTCCCGTCAGCTCAGCGCCGTCGCGTTGGGGGGCGGCCCCAGGCACTTCCCAGCATCCGCTGCAGGCGGCGGGTCTCGGCGATCGCATTGAGGGGACGTCGGTCGCTCCCGACCGACTCGTTGCGCCGCAGCCGGCTGGCACGTCCTTCGCGAACCTCGATCCACCGCTCGTAGTCGTTGATCAGCGACACCAGCGACTCGGCGGTGTTGAGCGCGGCGTCGCTGCCGTCGAAGGCCTCATCGTCGAACAGGAGCTGGTCGTCGTCGGCGCGGTAGACCAGCTCGCCGTGGGCGCTGTGGCGCGCACGGATCTCGGCCGCCCCGACCCGGATCGCGAGTTGATGCCACTCGCGCTTCAGGATCCCCTCCTCCACCGCAGGCCTGAACCCGTAGGCACGCATCCGCCGCCGCTCGGCCGGTTGCAGCCAGAGCGCGTGTGCCATGCGGACGATCGGGAGCAGCTCTCGGCCCCACCCGTCCTCGGGCGAGTCGGGCCCGGTGGGGGAAGGCAGTCCGTCGCTCACCTGCGGAGTATGCACGCCGCGCACGCGCTTGGCGAGGGTTTCCCGACCATGGGTTGACACTGTGCTAACCTTCCCGGTTGCGCTTGTGCCGCCGCCGCCTCTCCCTCGCTCCCACGCAAAAGCTCTCTCCAGGAGGTCCCAGGACTTGAGCACACTCAAGCCTGCCCGTGTTCGACGCTCGTTTTCGCGCCTCGACAAGGTTCTTGAAGTTCCGCATCTCATCAACATCCAGCGGAAGTCCTACGAGTGGTTCCTCAACGAGGGGCTGCGGGAGACGATCGACGACATCTCCCCGATCATGGACTTCACCGGCACCCTGGCCGTCGACTTCGGGGGCTACACCCTCGGAGGGTGGCAGCCGGGTGAGCCGTTCGAGTACATCCAGGCGAACAACCCGATCAAGGAATGCCGCGAGAAGGACCTGACGTACGCGGCGCCGTTGACCATCGAGGTGAGCTTCGTCAACCAAGAGACCGGCGAGATCCGCCGCCAGAAGGTCTTCATGGGCGACCTGCCCCTGATGACCGAGTGGGGCACCTTCATCATCAACGGCACCGAGCGCGTGATCGTGACGCAGCTCGTGCGCTCGCCCGGCGCCTACGTGATGGAGCCCAAGGACCGTGAGAAGCAGGTCTTCGTCGCCAACCTCATGCCCGCACGCGGGTCCTGGCTGGAGCTCGAGGTCGACAAGAAGGGCCTGGTCAACGTCCGCATCGACCGCAAGCGCAAGCTGCCGGTCACGACGCTGCTGTTCGCGCTCGGCTACACGCGCGACGATATCCTGAACCTGTTCCCCCACCCGCTCGACAAGGCGCGTAGCAACCCGTTCATCGAGTGGACGCTCGAGAAGGACCCCATCGAGGGCGAGCCGCTCAAGGGCAACAAGAAGAGCCTGAAGGAGATCGAGGTCGTCGCGACCGAGATGCAGGCCCTCTACGTCCAGATGCAGGCGTCGCACGCCGACGAGAAGGCCCGTCTCCAGACCGAGATCGAGAAGCTCGAGAAGAAGATCGAGCAGCGCGCGGGCGAGACGATGCAGCACGCCCTCATCGAGGTCTTCAAGAAGCAGCGGCCGGGCGAGCCGCCGACCGTCGACACGTCACGGTCGCTGGTGCGGTCCCTGTTCTTCGACGCCAAGCGCTACGACCTGACCAAGGTCGGCCGCTACAAGCTCAATGCCCGCCTGGGCTCGGACCTCCCGACGTCCGTCCGCACGCTGGTCAGCCCCCGGTTCACCGGTGGCGTCGGCGGCACCAGCGACGACCTGGTCCGCCTGATCCGCGAGCTCGTGGACATGCCGATCCGCCACGGCATCCCCGAGGAGTCCAAGGACTTCGCCGCGGACGCCGCCATGCTGCCGCGCGACGAGCTGTCCCACGAGCTCGACGAGTACGAGCACTTCGGCAACCGCCGGCTGCGCACGGTGGGCGAGCTGATCCAAGAGGCGTTCCGGGTCGGCCTCTACCGCATGGAGCGCGTCGTGCGCGAGCGGATGAGCACCGAGGACCCCGACGCGATCACTCCCCAGACGATCATCAACATCCGCCCCGTCGTGGCCGCGCTCAAGGAGTTCTTCGGCTCCTCGCAGCTCTCCCAGTTCATGGACCAGACCAACTCGCTGTCCGGCCTGACCCACCGCCGCCGCCTCTCGGCGCTCGGCGCCGGAGGGCTGACCCGTGAGCGCGCCCCCATCGAGGTGCGCGACGTCCACACCACCCACTACGGACGCATGTGCCCGATCGAGACACCGGAAGGCCCGAACATCGGCCTGATCGGGTCGCTGTCGAGCTACGCGACCATCAACGAGTACGGGTTCATCCAGACCCCGTACCGCAAGGTCGTCAAGGGCGTCGTCACCGACGAGGTGCACCGGCTCGTCGCCACGCAGGAAGAGCACCAGATCATCGCCCAGGCCAACGCCGACATCGACGCCAGGGGCAAGCTGGTGGGCCCCGTGCTGTGCCGTAAGGGCGGCGAGCCGATCATGGCGAACCCCACCGACGTGGACTTCATGGACGTGTCGCCCGAGCAGATCGTCTCGGTCGCCACGGCCCTGATCCCGTTCCTCGAGCACAACGACGCCAACCGCGCGCTGATGGGCGCCAACATGCAGCGCCAGGCCGTTCCGCTCATGATCACCGACGCCCCGTTGATCGGCACGGGCATGGAGCGCCGCGCCGCCATCGACAGCGGGGACGTCGTGGTCAGCAAGGTCGACGGCACCGTGGTGTCGGTCGACGCGACCCACATCGTCGTCGAGGACCGCAAGGGCGAGCTGCACCGCAACGACTTCGAGAAGTTCACCCGCTCCAACCAGGGAACGATGATCCACCAGAAGCCGATCGTGCGGATGGGGCAGAAGATCGCCGACGGCGACGTGCTGGCCGACGGCAGCTCCACCAGCAACGGCGAGCTCGCGCTTGGCAAGAACATGCTGGTGGCGTTCATGAGCTGGGAGGGCTACAACTTCGAGGACGCGATCATCGTGTCGGAGCGCCTCGTCAAGGACGACGTCCTCTCGTCGATCCACATCGAGGAGTACGAGATCGACGCCCGCACGACCAAGCTGGGCGCCGAGGAGATCACCCGCGACATCCCCAACCGGTCCGAGGAGTCGCTACGCGACCTGGACGAGCGCGGGGTCGTGCGCGTCGGGGCCGAGGTCACCTCGGGCGACCTGCTGGTGGGCAAGGTCACGCCGAAGGGCGAGACCGAGCTGACCGCCGAGGAGAAGCTGATCCGCGCGATCTTCAAGGAGAAGGCCGGCGAGGTCCGCGACACCTCCCTCAAGGTCCCGCACGGCGAGGGCGGCAAGGTCATCGACGTCAAGACGTTCAGCCGCGACGCCGGTGACGACCTGGCGCCGGGTGTCAACGAGTTGGTGCGCGTGTTCGTGGCCAAGCGGCGCAAGATCGCCGAGGGCGACAAGCTGGCCGGACGCCACGGCAACAAGGGCGTCATCTCCAAGATCGTGCCCGAAGCCGACATGCCGTTCCTGGAGGACGGGACGCCGATCGACATGATCCTGAACCCGCTGGGCGTGCCGAGCCGTATGAACATCGGGCAGATCCTCGAGACGCACCTGGGCTGGGTCGCCAACTACGGCTGGCACGACGAGGGCAAGGGCAACGGCGACGCGCCCGATCGCACGTTCGTGGCGACACCGGTGTTCGACGGCGCCACGCCGGGTGATGTCGATCAGGCGCTCATCGACTGGCAGGCGAGCCACCCCGACACCCCGATCAAGTTCAACATCGACGGCGCCGACCGTGAGGGCCGCCGCTGCTCCGGCAAGCTGCAGTTGTTCAACGGGCGCACCGGCGAGCCGTACGACGGCACGATCACCGTCGGCTACATGTACATGCTGAAGCTCCTGCACCTGGTCGACGACAAGATCCACGCGCGCTCGACCGGCCCCTACTCGCTCGTCACCCAGCAGCCGCTCGGCTGCATGGCGCAGTTCGGTTGACATCTCTTCGGCGAGATGGAGGTCTGGGCGCTCGAGGCGTACGTCGACGCCTACACGCTCCAGGAGATGCTCACGATCAAGAGCGACG
>JBKKDD010000094.1:0-4275 GCA_046708705.1 Miltoncostaeaceae bacterium
CGTGCGGCTGATGCCTTGGATCGGTTGACCGCATCCCCGGTCAACCGTGCGCTCGTGCTGGAGGAGGATCGTCTCGTCGGTCTGCTCTCGATCAGCGACACGGTGCGGGCGCTCCAGGTCAGTGGGACCCATGCCACCCGGCCGCCCCGGGGGCGGTCCCAGCCGTGAGCCGAAGGCAGGCGCTCCACGCAGGATCGTGGGTGTGAAGATCCCGCGCGGGCTCATGGTGGGCGGGGCGCCCGGGTCGTGCTTGCGAACCGCGACGACCGAGTCGAGCAGGTCGCGGCGCGGATCGGCGGATCGACCGGCTGGGTGGTTGCCGACGTCGCCGATCCGGATGGGGCCGCCGTCGCCGTGGCGGCCGTCGTTGCCCGCGATGGCCGGTCGGACGTGCTCGTCAACGGGGCGGGTTGGGACAACCCGGCACTGTTCTGTGACACGACGCCCGGACTCTGGCACCAGATCGTCGCGGTCAACTACATGTCGGTGCTGGCATGCACGCACGCTGCGCTCAGGCACCTCGTCGTGGCTGGCGGGACCGTGGTGTCGGTCGCGTCCGACCTGGCGCGCGTCGGCGGGTGGGGGGAGGCCGTCTACGCCGGTGCGAAGGCCGCGGTGGTCGCCTTCTCGAAGTCGCTTGCACCGGGAGGTCGCCCGCGACGGCATGCGCGTCAACTGCGTCTCGCCGGCAATAACCCGCACGCCGTTCGAAGCGCGCCAGCGCGCGGATCCGGTCGGGGCCCGCATCGCCGAAGGAGCGGTCGGGCGACGCCAATGCATCGCCCGGCGGAGCCCGAAGAGATCGCCGAGGCATCGCGTTCCTCGCGTCGGACGTAGCCCCGCTTCATCACCGGGCAAGTGCTTTCGTTCAACGGTGACGTCGTGATGTGAGGAGGCGTCCCGGCTGCGTTCTGTCGGGCCAAGGGCCTACTACGGCGTCTTCCGTCGAGGAGTCTCCGTCTAGCGATCCTAGGTTCGGATTGTCAAGGCAGGCCGCGAGCGGGCGCGGGAGACCGGATGAACAGACGCAGATCATGCGGGGGGACAATGCAGGGCGGTCGACGTCTCTCGAGAACGGCGATGGATAGACGGATCATGGTCGGGGTGTAGGTCGCCTTGTAAGCGGCAGGTCAGGTGTCGGCGCCGTCTGAATAATCACCCACGTCTGCCGGTCGAAAAGGTTGTTCAGGAATCGTGGTTTTCCCGAAGATCAAGTTCGGGGAGTCTCCGATGGAGCATCCCATCGGCTCGGCGACGCTGTCGGCATGAACGAGATCTTCAAACACATCGCGGTCTGCGTCGACAACTCCGAAGCGTCCTCGGTGGCTCTGGAGGAAGCTTGGCGGTTGCATCGGTCGTTGGGTCCCGCCGGTTTCAGCCTGGTCCACGTCATTCCCTCGCCGATGGTGGTCGCCGGCCATGGTGCCATGAGGCTTGCGGATCCCAGTGAAATTCGAGCCGGCGCCAGGAAGTGGCTCGATGAAGCCGCAGCAGATCATCCCGGCGCGGATGTCGTGCTGCTCGATGGTTACCCGCCCGCCGAGGTGTGTGACTGGGCGGTCGAGGCGGACGTCGACCTGCTCGTCGCGTCGTCGAGCCGTGGCGTATTCGATCGGGTCCTGCTCGGTAGCTTTGCGGGATACCTGGCTCGCCACGCCCCCTGCTCGGTCCTGCTCACGCGACCACACGTCGCTCGCGAGCCGGAGCGGGACGAGGCGATTGCCGGCGCGAGGAGGGTAGGTCATGAGGCTCGGGATGTGATGCATCGAACCGCTGACGGTCGGGACGGACGTCTCGCCCGAGGCGGCTCGCCGGCTCATGGAGGAGGGGCGGGTTCACCACCTGCCGATCGTTGACGAGGGTCATCTCGTCGGGATGTGGGTGGCGACCGATGCCGGACCGGTCGTGATGCTCGCCCCAGAACGCCTGGGAGAGGTGTCGCCGGAGGCAGCCATCGATGTGGTGGCGAGGATGATGGGTGATGAGTCCGTTGTCGCGATATCCGAAGGCCGGCCCGTCGGTATCCTCACGCGCACGTATGCGCTCGATCTCGTGCGTGGCGGCCTTGCCACGACGCACAGCGCGTCCATTCCATCCCCCTGGTCCTCCGGTTCGTCGGGCCCGCCCAGAGCGGCAAGACGACGCTTCTGCTTCGGACGCTCACCCGCCTTCCCCTCCGAGCGCCGCGCTGCGCAGGCGCCCGAGGAGGCAACCGCCGAGCGAGGTGACGAGCGCGAAGCCGTAGGGCGTCGCCGCGACGCGCTCCCGCACCGCGCCGACGGGCTCATCGAGGCGCGCGGTTGCCACGTCACGCCGAGCCAATCTGCCGGCTGTCGGCCGCTCTGCCGCCGTGCCCTCGACGGGCAGGCCATGGGCCAACCAGTCGACCTTGCCAGCGACGTAGTCATTGACCTTGGCGAACCCATGCTCTCGAGCCGACACGCGGCCCGTGGGCTCATGTCTCAGAGCGAGTCCCAGCAGTAGACGACGACCGGTCGCCCGCGGGCGAGCTGGCCGGCGCGGCGAACATCCAGCTCTTTGAGCGGGATTCCAAATCGCGCCCGGAAGATGTTCCTCGGCGTATTCCTCGCCAGGCAGGACCTCGACCAGTTGGGAGCCCTGCGTGAGGAGGGCCTGAAGGCCGGCCAGGTCGACGCGCTCGGGCACCGGCGCCCCTCAGCCCCGCCCGGCGAGCAGCGCGGCGGCGACCCACTGCTCGGGCGGAACTCCGGGCGGGCCGCTCGAGGTCGGGTACAAGCGACAGCTCAGACCGAAGTCCGTGCGGGCCTCGGCTCCGGGCTCCACGTCGCGACCCTCGACCCGCAGCGTCGGCGAGCCCAGGAAACGCTTGCGCTGCGCCGCATCCTCGGACTCAACTGCCACGAGGCGGACCTGCGCGTCGATGCCGAACCGCCCGAGCAGCGCGTGCAAGTCGGCAAGGGCGGCTCGTGGCTGGGACAACCAGCGAAGTAGAGCAACTCGATCCTCACCGGCCCCTGCCTCCGTCGGCCAGCAGCAGTCCCGCCCCCGGCTCATACACACCGGGAGCAGCGGGAACGCGTAGTCGAGCGCTCGACGGGCACCCACCGAAGGAAGCGGTGCGGTTCGGTACGGCCCGCGAGGAAGATCCCCTCACCGCGGCGGCCTCGCGCAGCGGCGCCAGCCTCGGGCGCGCACCATGATCGTTGCGACCCCCACCAGCACGACAGCACCGACGACGCCCCCGCTCACACCGAGCACGACACCGAGGGTCAGCCCACCCACAACCACGGCGAGGAGCGGAAGGCCTGCGCAGCAGACGACGACCAGGGCGGCCAAACCCACGCCGGCCGCCAAGCCGCGAACCGCACCGCTACCCCGGCGAGTGCGCATCTCAGCAGGCTTCCCCATCAAGTCGCCGGCACGCGGCCACGTGCTCAGCGTTGTCCTGCAGGATCTCCCTCGCGAGCATGATGAGGTCAGCGACCCGCCCGTCAGCCACCCGGTAGCGCACAGTGCGGTGCTCGCGGCGGGCCACGACGAAGCCGCACCAGCGCCGACACGCCAGGTGATTCGAGACCCGAGGCGGAGGGAGGCCGAGGTGCGCCACCAACGCACCCACCGAGTGCTCGCCGCCCCGCGAGCAGTTCAAGGATGCGAAGGCGAGTGGGGTCTCCGAGTCCGCGGAAGTGCTTGGCGAGCAGTTCGTGCTCGGTCATGGCGTCCGGGAGCAGACCGGGCGGGGCTGACAGGGTTGCGGCGACGTTCATATCCCGCGATCAACAAATCAGAACTTTCTGATATCAGTCCAGCGCCGGGGTCTCGATCGGGTACGCCACGTGGACGGGAAGCTCATCGGCGACACCTCTACGCCCCTGGGTGCAGCACTCCGGCACCCAAGGGCGCGAGCCGAAGCCACCCAACAGGCGAGAAGCCTTGATCCACGGCTCAAGTGTCAACGCACGCCAACCGCAACGTACCTTCGCAGTAAACGGACTAGATCGGCGGCCCGAGGAAGCCGCCGCCGGTTCCTCTCCCAGAGACAACGCGTGCATCAGCGTGCTTTAGCCCGACCCGTTCTCTCCGTCCAGCCCGACGAACTCACTTGGCCCGACAACCAGACTGGCGCCGTCAGGGCGCGCCACGGCGGAAGCTCTTGTGGACGTCGACGACGCGCAGCACCGCCGCCGCGTCAACCGTCGCCTCAGGCAGCCTGTGCCCCGCGACGAAGGTCATGCCGGCCGCGAGACGTCGCTGGCTCTGGATTCGCCCGACACGGCTCGAAAACCACGGGAC